>CAYPUM010000154.1:0-8079 GCA_964413545.1 uncultured Roseibacillus sp.
TGAACGCGGATGAATCCCGATCCCAAGAAAAAGAAACCCATCGGCAGATGGGCCGCTCGCGAACCCCGCAAACTGGACCCCTCCGAGAAAGAGTTCTGGGAACTCGACGACGACGAATCCGGGCCTCCCGGCCGCAAGGACGCCCGGGCAGGCGGACAACCCCCCGAAACCCCGGAAGAATCCGCATCCGGCCCGTCCCCCGATCCGTCCGCTGCGCCTCCCGCGTCCTCAGGCGAAGAAGCCGTCCCGTCGCCCGCCAGCGAGGCCGAACAGCCATCAGCATCCCCGCCTCACGATTCCCCTCCCGCCCCCGGACCGAGGCGCGTGTCGCTGAAGAAACCGCAGGCAGACCCTCCCGCGAGCCCGGCCCCCCAAACCCCCCGACCCGCCCCCCCCCCCCGAAAACCGCCCCCCCCCCCCCCGGTCCGATCTCCCAACCGCGCCCCCGCCGGCCCCGGCTCAGCACCGGCGAGCGAGTGTCGCTCGTGGCTGTGGTGGCCGCCGTGCTTGCGATCGGAGGCTGGATGGTCTCGCTCTTCTTCGCGAACATCGAAACCCGGAACCCGCAGGAAGGGGTCACCTTCCCGGTGAAGGGGAAAGAAATCGTGATCACCCACGCTGAGACCTATTGGCGGCAGCCCGATCCCGAACACGACCGCGGGGTCACGCGAGACACCCGCCTCATCCCCGCTGCCATCATCCGGATCGCCCCCGAAAGTGGTGACGCCAGCCTGCGCTGCTTCTTCGAGGATGACTCCGGCCATTTCGTCGGCGACCCCGCCACCCTCACCATCGAGAACGGGGCCTTCCGCTCCAACAACGACCACCGGATCGAAGTCCACGCCACCGGCGGGTTCAACAACGTGGGCGACCATGCCGCTTACATCGCCCGCGAAATCGAAACCTGGTATTTCGTGGCAAAAGAGGGCCCCAGCGCCCGGGCTCTCGGTCGGGAATTCGAAGAGCTGTTCCGCATCCCGATTTCCACCCAGCGCCGCTGACCCGCTCCATGTCCGAAGCCGTCGCACCTCTGGTGCCCGCCGAAGGCTGGCACGTCCTGCACCTTTTCTATCATGTCGATCATGGCAACTGGCAGCTGCTCGGCGGCCACGAACGCCGGGAAGCCAAGACCCGCCTCACCGAACTGGTCCAGGAGATCCGCGCCACTCCCGACACGCAGCTCCTGACGTTCTCGATCGTCACTCCCAAAGGCGACCTCGGCTTCATGCTCCTCACGCCCGACCTCCAGGCCGCCAATGCCATGGAGAAGCGCCTCACCCTCTCCCTTGGGGCGGACGTCCTCAATCCGGCCTACTCCTACCTCTCCCAAACCGAACGTTCGGAATACACGACGACCCGCGAGGAATACGCCGCCGAAACCCTCCTCGCCGAACGAGGCCTCGCCAAGGGAAGCGACGAGTTCAAGACGGCCCTCCGCGAGTTCGATCAACACGCCGAACGCTACCTCCGGCACCGGCTCTACCCGGCCCTCCCGGCATGGCCGGCCGTCTGCTTCTACCCGATGTCGAAACGCCGCGCCGGCCCCGACAACTGGTATGTCCTCGATCAGGATGTCCGGCGCCGCCTCATGAAGGGCCACGCTGCGACGGGACGAAAGTTCGCCGGCCGCATCCTCCAGCTCATCACGGGCTCGACCGGCCTCGACGACGCCGAATGGGGCGTCACCCTCCTCGCGAAGGACTCCTTCGACATCAAGGCCATCGTCTACGAGATGCGTTTCGACGAAGTCTCCGCCCGCTACGCGGAGTTCGGCGATTTCTACATCGGCCTCCAGCTCCCCCTCGACGAACTCTTCCGCCGCCTCTGCCTCTGAGAGGCGGCGGGACTCCCTGAAACTCGGAAGGCGTCGCCAAATGAGTCAGGCTTGGGGGCCGCAATGGCAGTGAACGGCGGCGACAACGACGGATGACGGTGAGGAAGCCTCCTGATCGCCGGCCGGTCCGAGGCTTGCCTCGCCGGAAACACGATGTGGGACAAGCTGCGTGGGTCTCGTTTTTCACAGGCCCGACGCGCCACGGCGGTGCGCATCGAACCATCGAGCATCCCGGATCGAACATCGGCCCCGAATGCTCCCACAGGGTCCCCGCGCCCGGGAAACGCGGCACGCCCCCGCCATCCTCAAAACCCCCCGATCGTCCGGAAATACCAGTCCCACAACTGCCACCCCCCGAAAACCCACGTCAGCGCCGCCAGCGCCATGAAGGGACCAAAGGGGAGCGGACGGCCAAAGCCGATCCGCCCCAGCACCGCCGCCGCCAAGGCATAGACGCTGGCCGTAAAGAGGGTGAAGATCACCCCCTTCCAGCCAAGGAACGCCCCGATCATACCCAACAACGGCGGATCGCCCCCGCCCATCGCCTCGCGCGGAATGACCACCTTCCCGGCCTTGCCCGACAAGGATCGCAGATCCGCAATGGAATGCCGGGTGCTCCCGATCAGGACATGGTCGCGATAAATCGTGAGCGAACTGGCCCGGACGCATTCCCCGTCCACATGGACCTCGTCTCCCTCGATCTGGATGCGATCACCCTTCCGGTAGAACAGATCGCTCCATCCGAGGGACTCCTCATCGATGACGAACGCCAATTCTCCCTCCTCCTCGTCCTCTTCGGGTTCTTCCAGCCGCCAGTCCACCGGTTCGGGAAAGCGCTCGTGCCGCTCGCCAAGGAACTTCTTTCCTGCCAGCACCACCGCCTCCAGCAGGCCCCATCCAAGCGCCAGTCCCGCAAGGGACCGAGCCAATCCTCCCCACCATGGGAGCCCGGACGCGCCCTCCTCGAGGGTCACCAGAAACGGATCCACCGCGTTGCCAACCACCCCCACTCCCATCCCCCACCAGCAGAACACCACCGGAATCAGCATGTGCTCGGCGTCAATGAACGAGATCGACAGCAGCACCACCACGAACACCATCGTCAGCCCCGCCCCGATCAGGTGCGGAAATGGCGAGGCCGTCACCGCCACATACCACGCCGCCGCAAACAATACCGCCGTCAGAACCTCCACCACCACGTAGCGTAACGCTATGCGCCCCCCGCAGGACGCACACCGCCCCCGCTGCAAAATCCACGTCAGCACGGGAATGTTCCGAAACCACGGAATCTCCGCGCCGCACCGCGGACAAAACGATCGCCGGGGCTCGTTCACCGAAAGACCCAACGGAACCCGGTAAACCACCACGTTCAAAAACGATCCAATGCACGCCCCGATCACAAGGACAACCGGCAACCAGATCGGATACTGAAGTATATCCTCCATCCCGGCCCCACTATGAGCCGGCAAATCGATCCCGAAAATAATATTTGTGCGGCCCCCACACTATGCTTTGGAAGTCCTGTGACCGCGCTCCGCCATGCCGCCGCCCGGGTCGCCCGGCGTCTCATCCACGCCGGGCACGAAACCTTCTTCGCCGGCGGCTGCGTGCGCGACGCCCTCATGGGCCGCGTCCCGAAGGACTACGATCTCGCCACGTCCGCCACCCCGCCGGAGGTCCTCGCCCTGTTTCCCGGGGCCGGCAAGGTGGGGGCCCACTTCGGCGTCATCCTCGTGCGCCACGACGAATGCCAATTCGAGGTCGCCACCTTCCGCCGCGACGGCCCCTACCGGGACGGCCGCCACCCCGAAACGGTCTCCTACTCCACCCCCGAAGCCGACGCCAAACGCCGCGACTTCACCATCAACGGCCTCTTCGAAGACCCCCGGACCGGCGCCATCATCGACCACGTCGGCGGACGCCGCGATATCGACCGGCGACTCGTCCGCGCCATCGGCGACCCCCGGCAACGCTTCGAGGAAGACTCTCTCCGCCTCATGCGCGCCGTCCGTTTCGCCGTCACCACCGGCTTCGAGATCCATCCCGAAACATGGGACGCCGTGTGCCGCGAGGCGTCCCTGCTCGATCGCGTCAGCCCGGAGCGCATCCGCGAGGAACTCGACCGCATCCTCCTCCATCCGGACCGCAGGCGGGGGGTCGAACTGCTCGTCGACAGCGGCCTCATGGCCCACGTCATCCCGGAGTTCCTCGCCCTCCGCGGTTGCGACCAGCCGCCCGAATTCCACCCCGAAGGCGACGTCTACATCCACACCCTCCTCGCCCTCGAGGCCCTCGATGAGGCCCCCTCGATCGAGCTGGCCCTCGCCGTGCTCCTCCACGACATCGCCAAGCCCCCCACCCGTCGCTTCGACGAAGAAGCCGGCCGCGTCCGGTTCAACCACCACGACCGCCTCGGCGCCGAAATGGCGGAATCCATCCTGCGGCGTCTCCGATACTCGAACCACGTCATCGAGGCGGTTTGCGAAATGATTGCCAACCACATGAAATTCCGGCACGTCAAGGAGATGCGTACCGCGAAGCTCAAGCGTTTCATGGCTCGCCCGACGTTCCCGGACGAAGTCGAACTGCACCGTGTCGACTGCGCCAGCAGCCACGGGATGCTCGACAACGTCGAGTTCCTCGAAGCCAAGGCCGCCGAGTTCGCGGCCGCTCCGCTCATTCCGCCGCCCCTCGTCACCGGCCGGGACCTCATCGCCATGGGGCTTGAACCCGGCCCCCGGTTCGGCGAAATCCTCGACTTCGTCCAGACCGAGCAGCTCGAGGGACGCCTCACGGACCGCGACACCGCCCTCGCCCTCGTCCGCCGGAAGTTCGTCGAGGCGAATTCCCCCGCCACCTGAACCCCTCCCATGTCCGTTCCCATCCCCATCGAGCACGACGAAGAGGTCAACGCCCGCATCCTCGCGGTTTCCGAGGACCTCGTCTCCGGCTTCCACAAGCAGCCGTTTCACGTTATCGCCCGGGAGGCGGAGTTGCCCCTCGACATGGTCCTGACCCGCATCCGCGCCATGCTCGAAGCGGGCGTGATCCGGCGCGTCCGCCAGACCCTCCTCTCGACCCGCCTCGCCCACGGCGCCCTCGTGGCATGGAGACTCCCCGAGTCCGCACTCACCCGCGCCTTCGACTTCATGGCACAGAACGACCCGTTCTCGGGCCATGTCGTCCTCCGCTCCACCGACTCCGCCATCTCCGGGTCCGATTACCGCCTCTGGACCACCGTCAAGGTCCCCCATGGCGAATCTCTCGACGAGCACTGCGGCGTCCTCGCAAACCTCGTCGGCGCCGAGGAGTTCCTCCTCATGCCCGCCCGGGGCGTCTTCACCCTCGGCGTCGGCCACGTCCGCCGCAAAAACCTCGAACCCGGCGCCCGCAGCAACCAGCCGGCCCGCATGACCACCACCGCCGCCGTCTCCCTCAGCGACGAGGAATGGCAGGTCCTGCTCGCCATCAAGGATGAACTCCTCCCGGAGGAAATCCGCCCCGACCCGTGGACCGACCGCGCCCGAACCGCCGGCCTCAGCCCAAGCCGCTTCTTCGACATCGCACACACCCTCGACCAGAAATCGGTCCTCGGCCGCTTCTCCACCTTCCTCGAACACGTCAAACCGTCCAAGGCCGGCAAGCGCGTCACCCGCTTCAACGGCCTCTTCCACTGGGCCGTGCCCCCGGGACGCGAACTCGAAGCCGGCGGCGAAGTCGGCCGCCACCACTGCATGACCCACGCCTATTGGCGCGAAGGCGGCCCCCGGTTCGGAAACGTCAATATCATGGGCGTCGTCCACGGCACCGAAAAAGACAAAGTCCTCGCCCACAAGACCGCCATCGACACCCACCTCGCCCAAGCCGGCATCCCCGTCCGCTACACCGCCGTCTTCTGGGGAGGCCGCAGCGAAATCAAGCCTTCCGAAATATCCCCCCTCGCCTACCGCGACTGGCATGCCCGCCATCAAAACCGCCAGCGCAACCAATGATTGACAGGCCGGCCGAAGTGTAGCAATTGCGTCACTTGAAAGGTCGCGCATGCCGGCCAACTCCCGCCATAATTCCGCCCTCCCAATGCAGCGAATCCTCATCGTCGAGGACGAACCCGATGTTGCCGGCCTCGTGGCGTTCAACTTGGAAAGGGCCGGATACGACCCCATTGTGGCGCACGACGGCCTCGGCGGCCTCGACCTCGCCTTCAAGGAACGCCCCGACCTGATCGTGCTCGATCTCATGCTCCCCGGAAAAGACGGATACGCCGTCTTCAAGGATCTGAGGCGCGACAACCGCACCTCCACCACCCCCGTCATCATGCTCACCGCCCGTGCCCAGACCGAGGACCGCATCCAGGGGCTCGAAGCCGGCGCCGACGATTACCTCACCAAACCGTTCAGCCCGAAGGAACTCATCCTCCGCGTGCAGTCCGTCCTGCGCCGTTCCGAGGCCCCGCCCGGCTCCGTCGAGTTCGTTCTCGGACCGTTCCGCTTTGACAAGAACAACCTGAAATTCTATCTTGAGGACGATCCCGTTGAACTCACCTCCACCGAGTTCAAGCTCCTGCTGCATCTCTCCGAGCGGAATGGAAAAGCCCAAAACCGCCACGATCTGCTCCGCACCATCTGGGGATACAGCGACGAGGTCCACAGCCGCACCCTCGATACCCACATGAAGCGCCTCAGGCAGAAACTCGGCCCGTGCTCCTCGATGATCGAGACGGTCCGCGGGGTCGGTTATCGCGTGCGCTTCGCGGATTGATGACTCCCATCCTCATCGCCTGCTGCGGCCTGCTGGCCGGCGTCGCCGTCACCCTCGCATGGGCCTTGGGCCGCTGCCGGAGCAGGCTCCACACCCAGACCGAGACCCTCCGCCGCGAGTTGAAGGAATCCCGGCTCTCCCTCCTCGCCGGCCGGGACGCCATGCTCAACGCCCTCAACGACGCCTTCCTCCTTGTCGACCACGAAGCCTTCATCCGGTTCGCCAACGCTCCCGCCCGGGATCTCTTCCGTGGACGCGAACTCCTCAACCGGCGCCTCGGCGAGGTCTTTCTCGACGAACGCCTCGCCATGCCGGTTCGCGAGGCCCTCGAATCCCGCCGGAACGTCCGGCGCGAAGTGATCCTCCCCCAGCAGGCCTCCCCGCTCGGCACCGACGACCGCCGCGGCGAAACCGCATGGATCGTCGACGCCGGCCCCATGGTCGGCGACCGCGCCGCCCACGTCACCCGCGTCATCATTCGCGACACCACCACCGAACACCAGACCGAACAGATCCGAAAAGACTTCGTCGCCAACGCCTCCCACGAGTTGCGAACCCCCCTCGCCATCATCAACGGATATATCGAGAACCTCCTCGACGACGACCTCGTCAGCGACGAAACCGCCGCCCGCCGCTTCCTCGGCATCATGCAGAAACACGGCGAGCGCATCGCCCGCATCGTCGAGGACATGCTCGTCATCTCCCGCCTCGAATCCGGAGAAGCCGCCGGCCTCAACCTCGAACCCTTCGAGTTCGAGGCCTGCGTCCGCGACATCCTCGAACGCCTCGAATCCGTCATCTCCTCCCAAGGCGCCAAAATCAAGCTCCGCATGCCCCCCACCGGCCTCACTCTCGTCGGCGACCGCTTCTACTGGACCCAGGTCCTCTTCAACCTCGTCGAAAACTCCCTCAAGCAGAACCCCCGCATCCCCCTCAAGATCGAAATCGGCGCCAAGATCTCCTCCGACGGCGTCCCTCGTATCTGGGTTTCGGACAACGGCGTGGGAATCCCCTCCGCCGACCTCCCCTTCATCTTCCGCCGCTTCTACCGCGTCGAGAAACATCACTCCCAGGGCGAGGTCAAGGGCACCGGCCTCGGCCTCTCGATCGTCCGCCGCGCCGTCGAAGCCCACCGCGGCCGGATCGAGGTCACTTCCACCCCGGGCCAGGCCACCCGCTTCGAAATCCACCTCCCCCCCGACGCCATCTCCCCCCCGCCGGACGACCCACCCCCTGAAGCAACCCCCGCGGACCGCCTTTCCAACACGCCCTCCGCTTGATCGGCCGCCCCCTCTCGCTTCGTTCCTTCGAGTTGGAGGCGGCTCTCTGCGTCCTGTTCTTGCCGATTGCACTCCGGCCGATCCCCCGGCGGCCTTCTTCCCGGCCGGTCTGCCTGCATCGTGCCCGCAAGTACGGGGCGGCGGTCACCCACCTTTTCGAGACCCACATCCATGCCGACTTCATGAGCGGGGCCCGCGAGCTGAGCC
>CAYPUM010000155.1:0-8041 GCA_964413545.1 uncultured Roseibacillus sp.
GGGCGGAATCCCAAAATGCCCCCTCTCAGAGGGCTTTTCGGATAGGGTCTGGCTACCGGACGGCGGCATCGTCGATATTTCTTCGCACCCCCTCCCGATCTCCGATCCACCCAATGACGATCCGGTCGCGGCCAACCCGAAATTCCCTGTCATTCACGCTCGGCGCAAGATCGCACCGGCGCCGCGCGTATTCATCCACCGGAACCACAACCTGCCACCATGTCGCAATCCGCCACGCTCGACCGCCGCCGTTTCCTGAAACAATCCGCCGCCGGCGCAGGCATGCTGCTGCTGCCGTCCGGGATCGTCTCGGGCAAGAACTCGCCGAACCACAAGCTCAACATCGCGCTGATCGGCGCCGGCGGGCGGGCGACCGCCCACTTCGGCGCGGTGGCCGGCGAAAACGTGGTCGCGTTGTGCGACGTCGACGAGAACCACCTTGCCGCGGCGGCCAAGCGGTTCGCCGGGGCGAAACAGTACGTCGACTGGCGCAAGTGTCTCGAGCAGAAGGACCTCGACGCGATCGTCTGCGCGACCACCGATCACACCCACGCCCACATCGCCAATTGGGCGATGCAGCGCGGGCTGCACGTGTACTGCGAAAAACCGCTCGCCAACAGCGTCGAGGAGGCCCGCGTGGTGCGCGCGACCTACCTCGCCAACAAGGGGAAACTCGCGACCCAGGTCGGCACCCAGCGCCACGCCGGCAACAATTTCAAGGAGGTCCGCCAACTGATCCGCGACGGCGCGGTCGGCGAACTCAAGGAAGTGGCCGCCTGGGGCGACCGCAAGCTCCCGCGGCCCGGCTACCTGCCCGCCCAGGGCGAGCCGCCGAAGCACCTCCACTATGACCTGTGGCTCGGCCCCTCGCCGCTCCATCCGTACAACCCGGGCTACTTCGACGCCTCCGCGCCCGGGTCCAACTGCCTCAACTGGAACATGTACTGGGACTTCGGCTCGGGCCAGGTCGGCGACATGGGGTCGCACACGATGGACCTCGCATGGAACGCGCTTGACGCCGCCTTGCCGACCGCCGCCGAGGCCACCGGCGACCCGTTCAACGCGGACGTCACCCCGGTCAAGCTCGCCGCCCACTTCCAGCTCCCGTCCAACGATTGGCGGCCGGCGATCAAGCTGTCGTGGTACCAAGGCGGCGCGCTGCCCAAGGCCCCGAACGACCAGGCGCTGCGTGGTGTCGGCCACGGCGCGATGTTCACCGGCTCGAAGGGCGTGCTCGTCGCCGACTTCGGCTCCCACGTCACCATCCCCAACGGCACCGCGCGCGACGCCCGGCTCAGCCGCATGGGGGTCAAGGGCGGCTTCAACTTCCAGGGCGAATGGCTCGCCGCCTGCAAGGGCGGGCCGGAACCATCGTGCAATTTCGACTACGCCGGCCGCATGATCGAACTGATGCTCCTCGGCTTGGTCGCCTATCGCGCCGGCCAGCGGATCGATTACGACCCCGCCGCCGGCAAGGTCACCAACCACGCCGACGCCAACGCCCTGCTTCGCCGCACCTACCGCGACGGCTGGCCGCTCGTCGGCTGACAGGGCCGCACCCCCTTCCGATCTCCGATCCACCCAATGACGATCCGGTCGCGGCCAACCCGAAAAAGTGATTTCCTTTCAATAATAATGGAACATGCGCCATGGACATGAAACGACGCCCCTTCCTGAAACTCGGTGGTTTGACCGGCTTGTCGCTCGGGATTACCGCGCGCAGGCTCTTCGCCGATGGCGGGGATCCGGCCAGCCTCTACGCGAAATTCGTCCCCGCCGAAAAAGACCTGCCTGCCGACTGGATCGCCTCGCTCACCGAACGCGGCCATCCGCTCGACACCGCGATCCGCCAATCGAAACAGGACGGCAACCTCGACGTGATCGGCATGACCGTCGGCGGCATCGGCTGCGGCACCGTGTATCTCTCGGGCGACGGTCGCCTGTGGATCTGGGACATTTTCAACCAGCACCACGAGGGAGTGGTCGCGAACAACAAGGCGCGCATCCCCGAGGGCCTGCAGAACATCGGCCACAGCAAGCGCCAGCCCCGCGAGCGCGATGGCGCGAATTTCCTGCTGCCGCCTCGCGTCAACGAACACCGCAACGGCGTGGACGCGCGCTTCACGCTGCACCACGGCGGCAAGGAATTCCCGATGGACGCATCCGGCTGGGACGAGGTCCGCTTCACCGGGCGCTGGCCGATCGGCACGGTGGACTACGCTTCGGGAAAATCCCCGCTCAAGGTGCGCCTCGACGCCTTCAGCCCGTTCATCCCGCTCGATCTAACATCCTCGTCGCTGCCCGTCACGTTCCTCGAATACACGGTCGCCAATCCCACGGACAAGCCGCAGGACATCACCTTCGCCGCGCACCTCAACAACCCGGCCGGACAGTTCTCGAAACGCGAGGCCGACCGCTTCACCGAAGTGCTCGACGGCGATGGCGTCACCGGATTGTTCCACGGCCTGCGGGGCGACCCAACGGCGCTCGACGCCGGCTCGATCGCTATCGCCGCGCTTGGCGCGCCGGAGATCGCCGCCTGCCCGAAGGACAACACGCTGCGCGTCGCCGCCACCGTTCCCGCGGGCGGCGGCATCGTGCTGCGCTTCGCCATCGCCTGGCATTTCCCGAACCTCACACCCAAGATCGGCGTCGCCGGGGCAAGGCGCCACTACGCCGCGAAGTTCGCGGATGCGCGCGCGGTCATCGCACACGTTGCCGCCAATCAGGCGCGCCTCGGCTCCCTCACCCACAAATGGGTGAACACCTGGAACGACAGCACCCTGCCGCAGTGGCTGCTCGACCGCACGATGCTCACCGCCAACACGCTCCAGACCGAGAACTGCATGATCTTCGAAAACGGCCGCTTCTGGGCATGGGAGGGCATCGGCTGCTGCCCGGGCACCTGCGGCCACGTCTGGCAATACTCGCAGGGCCACGCCCGGCTGTTTCCCGAGATCGAGCGCAACCTGCGCGAGGTCACCGACTACGGCATCGCCCAGAAACCCGACGGCTCGATCCGCTTCCGCGGCAGCAACAACAACATCCCGGCCATCGATTCGCAGTGCGCCTACGTCCTGCGCACGCTCCGGGACCACCAGCTCAGCGACGATCCGGAATACCTCAAGCGCGTCTGGGAGCCGACGAGGAAGGCCATTTCCTATCTGGTGGAATTCGACCGCAAGGACCCGCGCGGCGGACTGGACGGCCTGCTCGACGGCAAACAGCACAACACGCTCGACGCCGAATGGTACGGCAAGGTGCACGTCCTCTGCTCGATGTATCTCGCCGCCCTGCGCGCCGGCGAGGAACTGGCCCGCGATATGGGCGACGCCAAGCTCGCCGACGAACTGCGCGACATCCACTCGATGGGCTCGAAGAACATCGCCAAGCTCTTCAGCGGCGAGTTCTACATCCAGATCGAGGATCCCGCCCACCTCCGCAAGATCGGCGTCGGCAAGGGCTGCTACATCGACCAGGTGATGGGCCAGTTCTGGGCCAACCAGTGCGGCCTCGGCCGCATCCAGGACGCCGCCCACCAGAAGTCCGCGCTGCGCGCACTGTGGAAATACAACTTCGTGCCGGAATACGGTGCGTTCCGCCAGGGATTCCCGCAGGGCCGCCACTACGCCATCAGCGGCGATTCCGGCCTGCTGATGTGCACCTGGCCCAAGGGCGGGCTGCGCGACGACTTCAAGAAACACTGGCAATACGCCTACTTCAACGAGTTCATGACCGGCTTCGAATACCAGGCCGCCGCCCACATGGTGGCCGAACGCGACGACGACCTCGTGCAATACGGGCTCGCCGTCACCCGCGCGATCCACGACCGCTACTCCGCCGCCCGCGGCCGCAATCCCTACAACGAGATCGAGTGCTCCGACCACTACGCCCGCGCCGGCGCCTCCCACGCCGTGTTCCTCGCGCTCTGCGGATTCCATTTCGACCAGTCGAAGGGACTGCTGCGCTTCGATCCGGTGATCCAAAAGGACAACTTCAAGGCCCCCTTCACCACCAGCGCCGCGTGGGGCACCTACGAGCAGACCAGGGACGGAGCAACCATCACCATCACCCACGGCACGCTGCGTCTGGAATCGCTCGACCTCCCCGCATTCGCCGGCAGGTCGATGCGCATGACGCTGAACGGCAAAGCCGCTCCCGAGGGAGAAATCCAGCTTGCCGAGGGTGACATCCTGCGCTGCGTATGAACCATTTCCGAATCCCATGAAAACCACCACAAAGGCCATTCTCGCCGCCTGCCTGACGGCCGGCTCCGCCACCGCCGAAACTTGGATCCCGCTGTTCAACGGCAAGGAATTCAAAGGCGGGGAGAACTCCGCATCCGGCGACCCGATGAGTGGACTGGAATGGGTCACCATCGAGGCCGAGGTCCGCGGCGGCGAGGAGATCACCCACTTAGTCAACGGCAAGGAGGTGCTTCGTTATCAGCACACCATGCTGCAGGACGGCACGCCGCAGACCAGTGGCTACATCGCCATCCAGGCGGAGACCCATCCGACCGAGTTCCGCAAGATCGAGCTGCTGCCGCTGCCCGGAAACCAATCCGTTCCCAATGGCATGACCTCGCTGTTCGACGGCAAGTCGCTCGATGGCTGGAAGCCCGGTCCGAAGAGCGAAGGCCACTGGAAAGTCATCGACGGCGTGATCGACTACGACGCGCTGGCCGGCGAGCACCTATGGACCGAGGAGTCCTTCGGCGCCTTCGAACTGCATTTCCAAGGTCCACGCCCACACGGGCGACTGCAGAAGGGAAGACGCACCACCACGGCCGGGATGACCCAACGATGTCCCCAACAATAGGCCTTGTGGGCGAAGAAGGAGCAGTTGCTCATGGGCAAGAAGAAGGGCGGCGACAGCGGAGCAGGGGATGCCACTGAAGGGAGCAAAGCAAAACATCGAAAACAGGAACAGAAGCAATGACGAGAACCGTGAAACATTCCTTCAGACTCGGCGCTGCCCTGCTGCTCGCTCCGCCGGCCGCGCTCCATGCCGCGGACGCGTGCGTGCTGAGCGACAACAAGCTCAAGGCTTACGTTGACCGATTCAACGCGCTCGAGCGCGAAGATATCGTCAATGCGATCCCTGACGCCGAGACGGTCGAGTTTCTCAGGCATAACGTGCCACGCTTCGAATGCCCCGATCCGCAACTGGAGGAAGTCTATTACTACCGCTGGTGGACGTATCGCAAACACATCAAGGCGACACCGGATGGCTTTGTGGTCACTGAATTCTTTCCAAAGGTGGGCTGGGCCAAGAAACACAACACGATCAACTGTCCGGCAGGACACCACCTTTACGAGGGGCGATGGCTGCGCGATCCGAAATACCTCAACGACTACACGCGTTTCTATTTCGGCAATGGCGGCGATGCCGGCGGCACGACGAAGGGTTACTCCAACTGGGTTGTCGATGGCATCTATGCGCGGTTCTTGGTTAACGCGGATCGGAATTTCGTCGTCGCTCTGCTGGACGGGATGGTGGCAAATCACGAAGCCTGGGGCCGCGACAACGCCCGCGGCGGCGTCTGGCAAAAGAGCCGACGGCTGGAGAATGGGCTTTACTGGCAGGTCGATTCGTGGGAAGGGCAGGAGCATTCCATCGGCGGGACGGGGATCCGGCCGCCAATCAACAGCTATATGTTTGCCAGCGCGGTGGCGCTCAGCCACATCGCCGAATTGGCCGGCAGGCTGGAGCTTGCGGCGCGTTTCCGGAGCGAGGCGGAGGGCTTGCGCGAACTGGTTCAGCAACAGTTGTGGGACGACGAGGCAAAGTCCTTCAAGACGATCCGATATGAGCCGATGGGCGCTCAATACAACAATCGCAAGGCGGAACCGTGCGAACAGAACCAGCGCGTCAAGGTGCGCGAGATCTTCGGCTACGTGCCGTGGTATTTCAACCTGCCGGCCGGCGGCAAGGGGTATGAGGAGGCTTGGCGGCAGTTGACTGACCCGCAGGGATTTCTCGGCGTCTACGGACCGACGGTCGCCGAACGGCGTCATCCCAATTTCTTCATTAACGGCGGCGGCTGCATGTGGTGCGGGGCAAGTTGGCCGTATGCCACGTCGCAGACGCTGACAGCGCTGGCCAACCTGCTCAATAACTACAGGCAAAACGTGATCGGGCGGCGCGAGTACTTTGCCACGCTCCGCGCCTATGCCCGCTCTCACTACTTCCAGAAGGACGACGGCACCGTCGTCCCGTGGGTGGACGAATCGGTCAATCCCGACACAGGCAAGTGGATCGTGGGTGGCGGAAAGTTCCCCAAGACGCGCGGCCGATACTACAACCACTCGACCTTCTGCGACCTGATCATCACCGGTCTGGTCGGCCTCCGCCCGCGGGCTGATGACACCGTCGAGGTGAATCCGCTGGTGCCCGAGGGCGTATGGGACTGGTTTTGTCTGGACAACATCCCTTACCACGGTCGCACGCTGACGATCCTCTGGGACAAGACCGGCCAGCGTTACGGCAGGGGCGCCGGGCTGCGCTTGCTTGCGGATGGCAAGGAAATCGTGAACTCCGATCGGCTGAAGCGTCTTGCCGTGGTGATGCAGTTCTAACGATTGGAGGACTGGAAGAACGCGACTTCCAATGATTGCAGGTGATCGAGTCATGGAAGGAAAACACATGAAACACGCCCTCCCACTCCTCACCGCCCTGCTACTCGCGCCGCTGGCCACGCTGCAGGCAGCGGAAACCAGGCGCCCGAACATTCTTATCGTCATCAATGACGCCCAGAGCTGGTTGGAGTGCAGCGCGTATGGAAACAGCTCCGTGCAGACGCCGGCCTTTGACCGGGTGGCGAAGGCGGGGGTTCTGTTCACGCACGGCTACTGCTCGGCGCAAGCCGTTCACCTTTTGGCCGGCCTCTTCGAGCCGCATCATCCGCACGCTTCTGACGGCCATCTCAAGGTCGGCGTGGGTCTCGATGCAGTGAAGATCCCCGGCTTCATGCCGGACACGCCCGGCGTCCGCCGCGCTCGCGGCGACTGCCTCTGCGAGGTGCAGCACGCCGACCGCACGCTCGGCGCGCTGCTCAAGCTGCTCGAAGACCGAGGCGAACTCGCCAACACGCTGGTCATCGTCACGGCGGACAACGGCTCACCGATCCCGCGGGCGAAGGCGAATGTGTATGACCCTGAATACCGCAATTGAAACCACGGATTGCACGGATTTCACGGATTATGAATGAGATATGAAAAACCCAAGTTTCACCTATTGGGTGAAGATCAGTCGGTTTTCAAATTCTCAATTCTTTCCGTGAAATCCGTTAAAATCCGTCAATCCGTGGTTTAAAAGGCCTCAAACCACCAGCCTAACTGCGGATTCTAGGTTGATGCAGCCGGACTTCCGGTGCCAACGGCGATGAGCGGACGGAGCCTGTTGAGGACGTTGCTCTCCACGTCCTCAGGCCGCGTGGACCCGGTGCGTGATTTCACGGTCAACGGCCTCGAATGGCACGGCAACCTGCCACCAATCGACATCGCCGCGCGCGCGGTGATCATCCCGGACGCGATCATCCTGCATCCTCGTCGTCGCGTGGCCCCACGTTGACGTTGAAGGGAACTCCCCATCGACCATTCCCCTCGTTCCAAACGCCCTCCGGCACCGTGCTTGGCGGGCGTTTTCGTTTCCACGCACGGGCTCCAACACATCCACGATCCACCATCCAACATGCCAGGTCCAAGCCCCATCCAGGTCGGCGACCGTGTCGGGATCCACCCGCGGTGGCAGGCCCCGGGCGACGACAACTTCCAACGGGTCGTCATTGAAGCGCCCGGCGACAGCCCGCGGGTGCTCATCCGCACGATCCTCCCCGGCTTCGCCCACCATCCGACCGAATTCAACCCCCTCCAACCCCGCCGTGCCATCAGCCATCAAACCAATCCGGAAAAAGCAATTTCCTAGCAATAGTCCGAATCGCTCGATTCCTCCCACCTCGCCTGGCAAGCCCCGGAACTCCCGCTCGATGACGAACGCATCCTCGTCCTCGACGGCGACCCGCTCCCGCCCGACGAGT
>CAYPUM010000156.1:0-5597 GCA_964413545.1 uncultured Roseibacillus sp.
TACGACAAGCTCTGGGACAGCGAGAGCCGTCGTCATCGCCTGTTCTGGACCGCGGCCGCCTTCCTCCTCGTGGTTCCGGCCCTGTTGTGCTACGAGACAGTGGTGGCGGTGGGGCCGCTCATGGTGCTGATCGACTGGTACCGCCGCAGGCCGCTGCTGAGCCGGCCGGTCCTTGTGAGGTGGGCGCTGATGGCGTTGCTGATCGCGGGGTATCTCTGGCTGCGGACGGTGGCCGGCGGCCGCCACTCGGCCCTTGAAGCCAACCCGGCGTTTTCGCCCGACGTGGGGCGCTGGGAGTTGTTCCTGTCCGCGCCGTGGATGTTCTGGCGGCATTTCTCGATGTGGATCGTGCCGATGGGGCGGCTCGAGTTTCTGAGCACCTACATCTGGGGCGTGTCGGCCTCGTTTCTCACGCTGGCCCTGTCGTGGGTTTTCTACCTTGGGGTCATCGGGTTGGCGGTGCACTTGGCGAAGCGGAACCGGCTCATCGCGTTCGGGATCGGGTGGTTTCTGATCGCGGCCTTTCCGGCCGGCAACTTTGTTCCGATTTTCAGCGGCCCGGTGGAAGATTATTACGTGGTCTTTCCGGGCATCGGGGCGGGGATCGCGTTGACGGGGGTGATCATGTGGCTGGTGCGGAAGATTCGTCATCCGGTCCGGGTGAGGCCGGCGGTTCCGCTGGCGGTCCTGAGCGTCGTGGTGCTCTGGCGGGGGGTGACGACGGCGTATTTTCCGATCGTGGCGCGTGACTGGTCGCATCCGGCGGCCCTCTACATGGCGGTGATCGAGAGCCGGCCGGCGCAGGCGATGGCGAAGGTTTTCCTTGCGCGCTCGTTGCTTGACCGTGGGATGCTCGAGGAAGCGGAGGTTTACCTGATGGATGCGCGGGACGATGCGCCGTGGAACCGGGCTCTCTTTCCCGTGATGGGCGAGTTGGCGTTCCAGTCGGGGCGGGACGAGGAGGCCATCAGACACCTCCGGCGCAACGTTCACCGGGAGCCCTTCATTCCGGCGAGCCAGTTCGGGCATCTCCGGCTCGGGATGCTCCTCGGGCAGATTCCCGAGGAACGCGAGCAGGCCCGCAATCATCTCCGCCTCATCCTTCGTTTTCCGGAACTCAAACGCCATGCCGCGGCGGTGGTCGAAATGGCGCGGACCTACGAACTCGACGGCCGCCGCGACCTCGCGGTGCGAACCCTCGAACGAGGAATCAAACTCCACAAGGACAATCCCATGCTGCGCATCAGCCTGAGGCAACTGAAAGCCGGAGAGTTTCCGAAAGAACCCCCGCGAACCATCGAAGACGTCAAGAAGCAGTTCCCGCTGGAGTCGATCTGAGGCCCGCTCCACGGGATCGGAACCCGGGGAAGGGCCGGCCGGAGAGAGCCCCGGCGGGAAAGGCTGTGAGAAAGGAAGTTGTCGCGTGCCCGATCCTCCCCTGATCGTCCCGCTGGAAGGGGTGCTTTTGCAGACCGACCTGACGGCGGAAGTTCTGGCGCGGTTTGCGAAGCTGGCGCCCCGCGAGCTGTTGCTGGCGCCGCTGACGGCCATGCGTGGCGGGCGGGCGGCGCTGTATCGCCGGGCGGCCGCGAAAGTGGGTTTGGAGAACCTGCGGCAGCTCCTTCGGAAGCCGGTGGTGGAGTGGGTCAACGCCGCCCTCGACGAGGGGCGCCCGGTGTTCATCGTGGCGGCCGAGGCCCGGTCGGCGGCGCAGGTGTTGCCCGAAGAATGGGAGCGGTGCGAGATCCTGACCCCGGCCGAAGGGGTCCCCGATCGCGGAAAAGGCCTTGCGGACGCGCTCGCGAGGCGCTTCGGGCCGCAAGGTTACGACTTCATCGGCGGGCCCCATGCCACCCATGGCGCGCTGGGAGCGGCGCGCAAGGCGTATGCCGCCGTGCGGGACGACCGGCCCGGCCACCTGCGCGGCGCCTTCCGCCACGCCAACGACCTCGAAGTGATCGCCACGCTTCAGGGAACCTCGTGGAGAGACTGGCTCTTCGAACTCCGCCTCCATCAGTGGGCCAAGAACCTTCTCATCATGCTGCCTTCGCTCAGCGGGCATCATCTTTCGGGGATCTATCAAATCGGGGGACTGATTGCGTCTTTCCTTGCGATGGGGCTCTGCGCCTCGGCGACCTACGTCTGGAACGACATCCTTGATGTCGAGTCCGACCGGCGTCATCCGCGCAAACGGAGGCGGCTTCTGGCCTCGGGGCGCACCTCGCTGGGGCGGGCGTTTCTCGCCTCGCTCGTTCTGCTGACGGCGGCCCTGACGGGGGGCTTCCTGCTCAATCGCGCTTTCGGAGTGGTGCTCCTGATCTACGTCCTGCTGACGGTTTCCTACTCGACGTTCTTCAAGCGGGTGGCGCTGATCGACCTGTTTCTTCTGACCTCGTTGTATCTGGTGCGGATTGTGGCGGGGGTGGTGGTGGGCGAGACGCTGCCCTCGTTCTGGTTGTTCGGCTTTTCGTTCTTGTTCTTTCTCTCGCTGGCGGCGGCCAAGCGGCAGGTCGAGCTGCAGCGCAACCCGCCGGCGGCGGGCGAGACCGTCCACGGCCGGGGGTATCTGGGGAGCGATCTGCCGCTGCTGAGCGGGCTCGGGATCGCGACGGCGGTGGCGTCGGTCATGATGCTGGCGCTCTATTCGGATTCGGAGCACGTGCAGTTGCTGTATCGCCGGCCGGAGTGGCTCTGGGGGGCGTGTGTCCTGTGCCTGTTCTGGGTTTCGCGGGTGTGGCTGCTGACGATTCGGTGCGAGCTGCACGACGATCCGGTGGTTTTCGCGATCAAGGACAAGTTCACCGTGCCGCTGGCGCTGCTTGGTTTGCTGATCTTTTTCATGGCGGGGCCGATGACGGGGCCGCTTTCTAACTGATCGCGCTCCGGCGGGTTCCGTGTCACGCTCACGGCATCGGCGCGCTGCGGGCAATCGTTGAACGGGGGTGGGGGGCGATCCTTCTCGTCCTCGTCGGGGGGGCGGGCATGCTGGCGCTGGCGATCCCGCGCCTCGACATCAATTCGGACGTGGACGCCTTTATCGAGGAGGAAGGCGCCGGGGTGAGCGGCTACTACGAAGCCCGGGAAGAATGGGGGACCGACGAGTTCGCGGTTCTCTGCGTCACGGCCGACGACTGGTTCACTCCGAAGGGCGTGGCGCGGCTGAAGGCGATCGAAGCCGACCTGAAACAGGCGGCCTTCGTCGAGTCCACCATGTCGATCCTCGACGTTCCGCTGTTGCGCCAGCGGCCCGGGGAAAAACCCGGCTTGAAAACGCTGTGGCGCGGATTGGACTCGCTCCGGGACGACGCCATCGATCTCGGGGCCGCCATGGCCGAACTGACCACCCACGAACTCGCGGTGGGCAACCTGATTTCGGCGGACGGCAGGAGCGTGAATTTCCTTGGGTTCCTCGACTGGCGCAAGAATGCGGCCGGGGAGCTGGTTCCTGGGATTCACGAGCGTCGGACGGGGCTGGTGCGCGGGGTGCGGCAGGTGGCGGAGGGATGGGACCGGCGCCTTGCGGAGCCGGTGCGGCTCTCCGGCATTCCCGTCATTCAGGTGACGCTTTTCGAGGGGATGCGGCAGGATCTGATTGTCTTCGGGATTCTTTCGCTGCTGATCTTCACCCTTGGGTTTGCGGTGGTCTACCGGAGGCCGCGATTTGTTGTGATTCCGATGGTGTGTTGCCTTCTGCCGCCGGTGGCGGTGCTGGGCGCCATGGCGTGGCGGGGCATTCCGGTGGGGTTCGTGACTTCCAACATGCCGCTGTTGCTGTTCGTGTTGTTGCTGCCCTACAACGTCTACTTCATCGAACGTTACCGGGAACGGCGGGCGCGCCATCCCGGCGAGGATGGGTGGTCGAGCACGCTGGCGGCGCTCTCGTCCATCGCGATGCCCTGCCTGTTCTCGGCGGCGACCACCCTTGCGGGTTTCATGGCGCTGGGGGCGAGCCGCGTCATCCCGATCCGGGACTTCGGGCGTGCCATGACGGCGGGGCTGGCGCTGGGATTCGTGGTGGTGTTCGTCTTCATCGCGGCCGCTTCACGTCCGTTGCGGGGCTTGCAGGTCGAGGCGGGGAGCGGGCCGGCCGGGCGGCGGCGTTCGCCGCGGCTGGTCGGCCTGTTTGAACGTCTCACGCTGAGGCGCCCGCGGCTGGTGGCATGGGTGGGGGCGGCCGTGCTGGCGGCGTCCGTTGCCGGGGTCCTGCGCCTCAGCGTCGAAAGCAAGTTCACGAGCTACTTCTGGCCGCAAAGCGAGGTCTACGAGGGCCTCGAATTCATCGATCGCAAGATGGGCGGAACGACCTGGGTCGAGGTCATCCTGAACTCCGGCGAGGACGGTTACTTCCGGAGCGAGGAGGGGCTGCGCGCCCTCGAGACCGTCGAATCCTACTTCGAGGAGCTGCCCGAGACCGGCACCATGATGTCGCTCGTCCGGCTCCGCGACGAGCTGCGCAAGACCTTCCGCGCCGGGTGGTTCCCGGGTCTTGACGACGCCACGCTGCTCCGCCTCATCCCGCTGGCTTCGCCCGAGCTTGTCGAGCAGACCACCAGCCGCGATTTCCGCAACAGCCGGGTGACGATCCGGATGAAGGAGACCGCGCCGCGACTCAACCGGCAGGAGATTCTGGATGGGCTGAGCCGGCACCTCGAGTCCCATCGCGAGGTCTTCGAGGATCTGGAGGTCGAGGTGACGGGCGTCTTTCCGGTCTACGCCGAGCTTCTCGATCAACTGCTGGCCGGCCAGCGCGAGTCGGTCCTGGTGGTGGTGGCGGCGGTCTACCTGATGCTGCTGGCGCTCTTTCGCTCGCCGGTCCTTGCGTTGGTGGTGCTCATCCCGCAGGCCGTGCCGGCTGCGGTGGTGCTTGGCCTGATCGGTTGGGCCGGCATCCCGCTGGATCTTGTCACGGTGATGATCGCCTCCATCGCGATCGGGGTGGGGATCGATACCTCCATCCAGTATACGGTTCGCTTTCGGCGCGAGCTGGAGTCCTGCGGCGATCGGAGGGGCGCGGTCCGCCGGGCTCACGCCACCATCGGGCGCGCCATCTGGATCGCCACCTGCATGATTATTGCGGGATTCGGGATTCTGATGTTCTCGGACTTTTTTCCGTCGGCGTGGTTCGGGCTGTTCACGGCGCTCGCGATGGTGATCAGCCAGCTTGCGGCGCTCACCCTGCTGCCGGGTTTGTTTTTGCTGACCGGTTACCCGAAGCTTACCGCCTTGGGATCGAATCGTTCGGGGTCGTAGGAATCGTCGAGCCATTCGAGGTCGCCGTGCAGGCAGGCCAGGTAGCCATGCACCCCGCCGCAGTCTTCCGGCGGGGCGGCCCGCGCACCTTCGAGGAGAAGCGGCCCGGTTTCCTGTTCGGCGGCGCTTCGTTCCTCGATGGCCACTTCGTGGATCCAGTCCTCCTTGAAGTCGTAGCGGTAGAGGAAGCGGACCGGGAAGTGCCGCCGTCCCACGAATTCCCTGAGGGTGATCCTTGTTTCGTCCTGGAAGTTGTCGCCCTTCGGGATCTCTTCGTGATCGGGCCCGATCACATCGAGGAGCCGCTTCCCCTTGCCGTGCCGGAACTCGTGCCAATGCCGGTCTTC
>CAYPUM010000156.1:5607-8012 GCA_964413545.1 uncultured Roseibacillus sp.
GGCCCGCTGGATCGTCCGGTGCAACTCCGCGAAGGTCGCTTCCGCCGGAATCGAGAAGCGCCGCCAGATTACGGGTTCAATCCCGTAGAGAAACACCTTGATCACAAACCGCGCCGGGGCTGCCATGGCTGGCGTGTAGCAAGCCCCGCACCCCCGCGCAAGCCGGAGGCGCAACAGAATAACGGGTCAACTTCTTTCCGGCCTTGCCTGCGACCTGCGGGCGGGCGCGAGCCTCCGCAGGAGATCCGGCACCTCGGCGGCGCTGGAGAGCACGTGGTGGGCGAGGGAGAAGTCGCAACAGGCGGTGACGCGGTTGGGGAGGGCCGCGGTTTGCATCCCGGCGGCAAGGGCGGACTTCAGGCCGTTGAGGGAGTCTTCCAGCACGAGGCAATCCCCGGGTTCGACCCCCAGCCGGCGGGCGGCTTCGAGGTAAAGGTCGGGGGCGGGCTTGATCTGCGGCGCGTCGCCGCGGCACACGGTCGTCGAAAACCGGTGCAGCAGATCGAGTTTTTCGAGCCAGCCGTCGACCCATCGGTGGGAGGAACTGGACACCACGGCCAGTCTCAGGCCGGCCGCCTCGGCCGCTGCGACGGTGTCCACCACGCCGGGCAGGGCCTGCGATCCGTCGAGAGCCTTGCGGATCTCGACGTTCCGGGCCGGGTTGATGTCGTGCCAGTCGAAGGCGTTTCCGGTGAGATCCTCGAGGTGGGTCTGCGGCGACCAGGTGTTGAAGTCGGTGCCGATGCACTGGTTGTAGGTTTCGAGCGGCAGGTCGTGACCGTGTTGGCGGTAAAGATCCCGCCACGTCTCGTAGATCGCCCACTCGGTGTCGACCACCACGCCGTCAAAATCGAAGATCAGGGCTTCCAGCGACATACCGGGCATCGGTCGGCGGGTCCGCAAGTCGTCAGTTTCCCCCGAGTAGAACCCGGAATTGCGGGGCGACAAGTAGAACCCGCTCGTCCCGGAACGCCGCAAGGCCTTCCGCCAGCCGCCGCAGAACCCGCTGCTTCGACGGGTCAAGGAGCCGGACCGCGGGGTGGCGCGCAAGCTGGTCCGCGAGAGCCGCCGCCGGCTCGCAGCGGCCTCCCCAACGGAGGAATTCGTCGTCCTTCCCGCGCTCGTCCGGCGCCGCGAAGAGCCCCATGATGGGATCCTTCGGTTCCGGGAACAAGTGCGCCTCGTAGTCCTCGAGGCCGGCTTCGGAGGCCACGTACTCGAGGGCTTCATGAATGCCCCCGATCGCGTCGACCAGGCCGAGTTCCGCGGCGCGGGCCCCGGTGAAGACGCGTCCCCCGGCCAGCGCCTCGAGTTCCCCCGCGAGGCGTCCCTTCCTTCCCGCCGCCACCCGCTGCTTGAAGGTTTCGTAGGTGTCGCGCATCGCGGCCCGCACCTCTTCGCGCTCGTAGAAGTGGGCCGAGTAGCCCTGCTGGCGGCCCGACATGCCGTCGATCTTGAAGAACTCGTAGCCCCACTGGGCCGACATCTCGCGATGGGTGTCCTCCATGTGCTGCCGCACCTCGGGCAGCGAGGGGTCGAGCACGTAGAGGCCGCACCAGTTGCCCATCGGCGTGCCGTCGGGGTGGTGGAGGAACCAGTCACGGTGGTCGGCGTAGAAGGCCGCGTCGCCCGTGCCGAAGGGCACGGTCCAGATGCCGGGCCTGAAGCCGAGCTTGCGGATCTGGTCGGCCAGCCACTTCATGCCGTGGGGGAACTGCTCGGCGTAGGGGCGGAGGGTGAGGTTGTGGAAGGTGCGGACGGGGAGCTTCGCCGAGTTGTCCTGCCACGACTCGATCGACCAGATCTCGAGGCCGAAGGGCTTGAGGTGCTTGGCGCCGAGCCGCGCCTCCGCCAGGTTCTCCGCCTCGCCCGCCTGGTCGAAATACACGTTCCACGACATCCAGCCCGTCGGGGGCGAGGGGCAGCGCGCCCTGTCGATGGGCGCGTAGTGGGGCACGTAGCGTGCCCTGTAGTAGTCGCGCACGACGTCGAGCACCAGCGAGGCGGCGGCCGGCTCGTGGGGGCAGGCGGCCATCGCCACGTCGAAGACAGGTGGCTCGCCGTGCTCTGGGGGCCGGGTGGCGAGGTCGACCGACTTGGCGCCCAGGCGGAGCGCCGTGTCGGTGGCGATGTCGAACAGCGAGTCGTTGAGCGCGCTGTCGGCAGGCCCCGAGGCCATCTGCACCACCCGCGAGGCGGCCTGCGGCCGCGTGCGGCAGGCGAAGGTCTCCGCCGCGAGCCGAGCCGTGCCCTCGAGCCGCAGCGTGCCGCGATACGACTGCGCCGCACGGTGCAGCACGTGCACTGACAGCCTGTCGCCGGTGCCCGCGAAGGCCAGGTAGCCCTGCACGTTGCCCTGCACGTCGAGCAGTGCCAGCCGCTCGGCTCGAGCCGCCCCTTCCTGC
>CAYPUM010000157.1:0-8008 GCA_964413545.1 uncultured Roseibacillus sp.
CGATCGTCCGTCACCCCACGGAAGACGTACGGCTTCTCGGCGGCATTCGGGTCGTAAGGTAATGAGAAGGATTCGTTCTCCTCGACCTCGAAATTGACCGCGCCCTGGTTGACGGCGTCCAGAAAGAAGGTCGCCGTGTAGTCACGGATCAGGATGCTTTCGCCCTTTTCCACCTTGTAGATCCTGCCGGCCTTGTTGGGGCGCTTGTCCGCGATGATGGCGGTGTAGACGTCCTTGATCATCCCCCCAAGTTGCGGGTCGGGCCGCCGCTCGAATTTCACCTCGATCAACTCGAAGCGCAGCATGGCGGGGTCCCTCCTGAAGAAAATCGAAGCCCCTCCCGGCGCCCCCGCCTTCATGAAATCCGAGGTGTTCGACTTGGGGCGCCCCGAGGTCCGCAGCCTGAACTGGAAGGTGTCATCCGGCTTCACCGGCCCGTTCGCGGTGTGGCCCGAATATGTCAACCTGTAGAGGACGGTCTTCATATCCGCCAGCCGCAGCTTCCTGATGAGCGGCGGGTGGCTTTCGAGATTGTTCGGGTCCGTCTCGGCCTCGAACTCTTCGAGGTTCGCAAATCCGTCTTCATCGGGGTCCCGCTCGGGAGAATCCGCGTATCCCGGGTCCAGTTCGTGCCTCAGCCACCACTCGTTCGGGATGGGCGGGTGCACCGGCGGATACCGCGGATCACCAAGGTCCACCACGTCGTCCTCGCCCTTCTTCACGAAAAGCGGCCGGCCGGTGAACGTCTGCACCCGCCGCCCCTCCACCACGGACTCCCTGAACCGATGCGTCTCGCCAAGGTCCTCGATGGCCGCTCCGATCTCCCGCTCCCGGGGGTTGTCAGGCGGGGGATTGTTTCCCGCCGGCGCCGGCGGAAAATCCTCCTCGATCTTGCCGGCCTTCAGGTAGACCACCGTCCCCAAACCAAGGGCGATCAGCACCGCCGCCACAAGGATCACTTTCTCGTAGCTTTCGCTCAAATTCGCTGCCATGGCATCCGCCTCCTTGCCTTAACGTATCTCGGGCAAACTCTCATCCGTCCGGAAAAGAAGCAATTCCAGTTGCAGGAACACATCCAGCTTCTCCGCGCCCAGCACCTGGCCGAGGATGCGCTCGCCGCCGGCCTCCTCCCCGGCCTCTCCCGCCCCCTCCGCGGGGGGCGGCGGGAAAAACGCCGGGCCGGGCCCGCCTTCGTCCGGAGCCCCTTCCCCGCCCCCATCCGCCGGTTCCCCTCCCCCGGGTGCTTCCTCCTCCGTCTCCGTCTCCGTCTCGAACAGACCGCCGAAGTCGAACCCCCCCCCGGGCGCGCCGCCGGGGGCCGACTTCGGCTTCTCGAACCGCACGTCGTCCTTTTTCGGAGGCTGCTCGAACTTCTCGTTCCGAATCCGGATGCTGCGCATCGCAAAAAAATACCCCCCGCCCTCGTCCTCCGCGGGGGCCTTGGCGTTGGCCAATGTGTTGAGAAAACGGCGCACCGCCGGTTCCGCACCCCGAAACGTCACCTCCACCGGCAGCTTGTAAAACGGATCCGCCGGCGGGGGCGGTGATCGCCGCAGTTCCCTTCGTTCCCTCGCCGATCTCGGCTCTTCCGGTTCGGGGTCCATCGGCCGCCCCTCCTCGACCGGCAATGGCGGCCGGCGCACGTTCAACAGGGCCGACGGACCCGCCGCCGCCAGCTTCTCGAACAGCCACGTCAGGGCCTCGAGCTGATACTCAAGATAGGCCGTGGCCTCGTCCCGCGGAGGACTCGCGATATACGGCTCGAACCCGAGCCGCCACTCGTCCTCCGGAAACGCGATCCCCCGCGCCTCATACAGCTCCGTCAGCCGCTGGTGACTCGCATTGAGCCGGTTCGTGAACTCCGCCGGCTCGATTCGCTCGAACTCCTTCGGCCGAAAGCTCGCGAGCTCCTTGTGCAGCTTCTCCACCGTCCCCCGGTAGTCCGCCAACTCGTCCTCGAACGCCTGCTCCCTGCGGAGCGTCGGCGCCGGCGCCAGCCTCTGATAACGGACAAGGCTCCTCTGCGCCCCCTCGTGCTCGCCCGCCGCGATCTCATACCGCTCATCCCATCTGCCGGACAAATAGTAGGCTATCCCCGCCGCCGCCAGCACCGCCGCCAGCAGCGCCGCCTCGAACTTGTTCTCCTTGATCCAGTCTCCCATCAGCTTGAGGCGTGATTCCCTTACTCCAGCGGCAGTGGTTCGGCCAGCGGCAGCACCATGGTGAACGGCGCCGCGAGGAGATTCTCGTCGTCGATCGCTTGCTGGAACGACCGGAAGACCTCCGTGTCCTTCAGCGGCCGGGCCGCCTCCCCGTCCCCGATGGTCAGGTCGAACACCCCTCCCCTGTCCTGCCGGATCTTGTCAACAATCGCATTCACGACCCGCGGTCCGCGCGGATTCTCCCGCCAGAATCCGGCCACCTTCACGGCGTTGATGGCCGGCGGCCGAGGGGCCGCCTCCTTCCTCTTCCCGGGACCCTGCGGCGTCCCGGACGCCCGGGCGCGCACCTTCTGCAGCGCCGTCTCTCCGTACCCAAGCGTCGGGAAGTTCTCCTTGATGATGACCTCCCCGCTCTCCGCCACCCCCTTCTCATGCATGGCGAGAGGCGCGAAATCCCTGACCCACACCGACTCGCTCGCAAAATACTTCCTGAGTTCGTCCAAGGTGACCACCCAGCGGATCCGCAGATTCTCCGCGTCCGCAAGGCGCCCGCCGATCCGCGCCAGAGTCTCCTGCTTCTCCCGCAGGGCCTCGATCCGGTTCACGATCGGGGTCAATCGTTCCTTCTCCGCCACCTTGTCCCTCGCCTCCTCCTCCGCCTCGCTCGCAAGACTGGCCTTGTTCGCCGCCCACACCGCGATCCCCGCCAATAAAATCACGGCCGCCGCAATCAGAAACGGACGCCGCCGCCCCGTCTCGCGCTCCCTCCGCACCGTCTCGGGAACAAGATCAATGTCCAGCGGCGCCTCCCCCACCCCTCGCAGCCCCAGTCCCACCAGCTCCCCCATCGTGTGCGCCTCCACCGCCAGCTTCTCAACATCAAGACTCCGCGAAACCGAAACGCGCTTCAGCGGATTGAACAATTCGATCGGCAACCGCAACCTCTCCTCGAGAAACTCCGGAAGATACAACAGGTTGGCCCCGCCCCCCGCCAGAAACACCCGCGCCGGAGCGTTGCCTTCATGTTGCGCCCGGTAATGATTCGTGGTGCGCGAAATCTCCGCCGGAAGCCGGTTCATCGCCCCCCGGATCACGGTCGCCAGCCCCGCCGTGGCTTCGTCCAGTTGCTCGGTGTGCCGCCCTCCCAGCGAAACCATCCCGTTGCTCACCTTCTGGTTCTCCGCCTCCACGAAGCTCACATTGTACTCCTTGGCGATGGCTGTCGTGACCGACGTCCCACCGATCGCCACGCTCCGTGTGAACAGGCGCTTCCCCTCGATGTAGAGCAGATTGGTCGCCTTGGCCCCGATGTCGACCAGCAGCACCGGCTCGCCGGCCTCCGGGTAATTGTAACGAAACGCGTTGTAGAGCGCCATCGGCGCCACGTCCACCTCCCGCGTCCCGAGCCCCGCGTCCGCCACCACCTCGTTGATCTCGGTCAGGGCGTCGCTCTTGATCGCCACCAATACCACTTCCTTGTCCGGACCGGCGGAGTCCAGAAGCTGCCAATCCCAGACCACATCTTCGATCGGGAACGGCACGTGCTGCTGGGCCTCGAACGCCACCAACTGGTCAATGTCGCCCTCCTCGAGCGACGGAAGCTTCACGAAGCGCGTGAAGACGGCGTGCCCCGAAAGAGCATACCTCACCCGCTCTCGCTGGACCTTCTGCTTCTCCGCCAGCTCCTTCAGGGCCACCTCGATCTGCGGCAGACGCGCCATCTCCTGGGCCGGATCAGCCAGAATGCTCGATGCCCCGAAGGATTTCAGTATCAGCCCTCCGCCCTTCGCGGGCTCAAAGACCGCCATCGCGATCCGTTGCGAGCCGACATTGACCGCAACCGTCCTTTCTGCTTCTGACATGTCCGATAATTCTGGGGAAATATCCGGCGCCGCTTCCCCTCGACAATCGCGGCTGTTCCTGCCTGCCGGAACACGTCACCGGCCCGAAGCCTCAATCTCGAGGTAGCGGTCCCACCACAAAAACTTGAAGGGCGTTTCGTTCTTGTCCAACAGCGGGAACTTGTCGCTGCGCTGCAGCTTCCCCGATGTCCACCACGGAGCACGGTCGTCCAGCGGCTTCGACGAGAAACGAACCGGCCGAACCGCTCCAGGGCACACGATCTCGCCTCCCACCCCCCAAACGACACTCTTGCCGGCCCGGTCCCGGCCCGTCAGACGCTTGATGGTCGCAGGCGACAGATAGGCCGAAATGTAAACCTCCTCATCGACCGGCACATTCACGTAGCTGACTTCCTTCTCCAGCAGGAGGTAATCCGGACCTCGCCGCTCGGGATTCTTCACCGCCACATACCAGTCAACCTGGATGCGGTCGATGAACTCGTCTTCCGGTTCGGGCCGCGCTTCCAGTTCGATCTTCACCTCGAACTCCAGCCAGTCCTTCGGCTTCCAGTTCTTCTTCCCCGTGTTGCCGCCCACCTCGGGAGAGGCAAGGTCGTCGAATTTCGGGTCCCCGGCCTCGATCTGCACCTTCATGGCCTGACCGCTTGCCTCAGGAACCACCCCCGAAAAAACGCCCAACAAGGCGACCCAGCACAGGGCCTGAAATGATCTACAAGCTTTCATGTCCATTCCGTGACGCAGGAAAGTAGGAAGCCGCCCCGCCCTTGGCCAGAAGAAATCCTTGGAAGACCGCCGCATATCGCTGCGTAATCATCCCTTTTGCTGCTCCCGTCCGCCATTCCTCCCTTGTCACCCGCCCATCCGCCCGGCAGGGTGCTGCCCCCAAGGTGCACGATCTCACCCAAGCCTTGCACGAATCCCGACCACTGGTGGTCGGCGCGGCCGGCACCCCTTCCATCCTCGCAACTTCCGTCTCCGCCGGCGAGTGCGATCTGATCGAGCTGCGGCTCGACCTCCTCGGCTGCGGCGCCCCCGTCCGGGAATTCGCCGAGCGCCACCGCCGCCGTTTCCCAATCCTCCTCACCGCCCGCCACCCCGGCGAGGGAGGCCGGCCTCCGGGAGATCCGGAAACCCGGCGCGCCGCCCTCCTCGAAATGCTGCCCGCCGCCGCCGCCATCGACCTCGAACTGCAATCGATCGGGGAACTCGCCGCCGTCTGGAACGAGGCCCGCCGGCTACGGCTGCTGCGGGTCGCCTCATTTCACGACTTCACCGGCGCCCCGCCACCCGCCACCCTGCTCGACACCATCGACTCCATGCATCGCGCCGCCGCCGACGTCGCGAAGCTCGCCTTCCGCATCGACCGGCCGGCCGGCCTCCTCCAACTGGCCGATCTCCTGCAAACCACCCCGCCCCTCCCCCTCGCGGTGATGGGCATGGGACCCCTCGCCCCGTCCTCCCGCCTCCTCGCCGCCCAACTCGGCTCCGTCCTCAACTACGGATACCTCGGAGATGTCCCCACCGCTCCCGGCCAGTGGCCCGCCCGCCTCCTCCTCGAGGCCCTCAAAGCCTCCGGCTGCCGCCAGTGAGGAGCCCCCCTCCCGCCCTCCCGGTCCCCTTGCCGAGCCCTGCACGCAGCTTCGCGAACGTTAACGAATTTGCAGGCCGGGGGAGCGGACAAGCACCTCTTCCGCGGTTGCGCTCCCTGCCCGACAGGTCGTGAACTACCTCCCCAACGGCGTCTGAATCACCTCCACCGGGGCATCCGGCAGGGCCTCGAGGAACGCCCGGCCGTAGCGGCGCGTCAAGACCCGGTTGTCCAACAGAACCACGATCCCGTGATCGTTTGCCGAGCGGATCAGCCGTCCCACCCCCTGCCGCAGCTTCAATACGGCCTCCGGCACCGAATACTCCATGAACGGATTGCCGCCCGCCTCCTCGATCTCCTCGAGCCGCGCCGCAATGACGGGGTGATCCGGAACCGCAAAGGGAAGCCGGGTCACGATGACGTTCGACAGCGCTTCCCCCGGGACATCCACGCCGGTCCAGAAGCTGTCCGTCCCAAACAGCACGCTGCGAACGTCGTCCCGGAAGACCTGCAGCATCCGGTGCCGGGGCATGCCGCTCCCCTGCACCAGCAGGCGCCAGCCTTCCCGCCGGCACACCCCCTCGATTTCCTCCGCCACGGCCTGCATGACGCGGTAGCTGGTGAACAACACGAAGGCCCGCCCGTCGCTCCGGCCCAGAAAATGCCCGATCCATCCCGCCAGAGCTCCTTCATACTCCGGCGCACTGGGATCGGGCATCGATCTCACCACGAAAACCTTCATCTGACTCCGGTAGTCGAAGGGACTCCCGATCTGCACCGCCGGCACATGCCCGGCGCCCACGCGCCCTCGAAAATAGCTCAGCTCCGCATCCCCCGTCCCGAGCGTGGCGCTGGTCAGGATCGCCGTCTTGCGGTCCGCGAACAGCAACGGACGCAGGTGGTCCGCCACCCGCACCGGCGCCGTCCGCAACGTGTAGGAGCCGAGGTCCTCCCCGCCCCGCTCAACCCAGTAGACGCTGCCCTCGTCGGCTTGATCAAGAAACAGCTTCAGCGCGGCGTCCGCCTCGCGCAACCGCCGCGCCCTCTCCTGCAGCTCGGCCCGGGTGAGATCATCATCAACGTCCTCCGCGAGCAGTTCCAGCACCCCACGCAGCTCGCAGAGGGGCTCCGTCAGCGTGTTCGGCACCAGATCCGGTCCCCGCACCCGGAATTCGCGCGACCGCTCGCGGAACGTGGCGGCCTCGCCCAGCGCCCCGAAGAACTGCTCCGCCTCCGCCAGCACCGCTTCCACCCCCACCATCCCGCGCGCCGCCTGCAGACTGCGCAGAAGCCCCTTCCGCGTCCGCGGGTTGTGGAGCCGCTGCAAATCAAACCGCAGTCCGGCCTCGCTGAAGCGGATCCCCAGCTGGTTGGCCGCCACCTGCTCGAGGGTGTGCGCCTCGTCGAACACCACGAAGTCGTCCCCGAAAAGATACCCCCGCTCCCCGGTTTCCGACTCCGGATCGAGAAGCGTGAAAAACAAAGTGTGGTTCACCACCACCGCTTGTGCCTTCCCCGCCGCCTTGCGCGCCTCCTGGTAGAAACAGTTCCCCTTCGCCCCGCAGTTCCGAACCGTGCAGATCTCCGCCTCGCTGCACACCTGCTGCCACACCTTCGGCAAGGGCTTGAAGTCCAGATCGCTCAGCGTCCCGTCCTCCGTCGTGCGCGACCACTTCAGGATCGCACGCAGTTCCTCGCTCTCCCGGCTGCCGAACAAATCGTCACTCTGACGAAGCGCCGCCTCGAGACGCGCCGGACAAAGGTAGTTCCCCCGCCCCTTCATCAGCACCGCCTCGAACGGCCCCGTCAGCTTCCGCACCAGCGGAATGTCCTTTTTCAGCAACTGCTCCTGCAGATTGATGGTGTGCGTCGAGAACACCGCCTTGCGGCCCCGCTCAAGGGCATACGTCATCGCCGGCAACAAATACGCCAACGACTTCCCGACTCCCGTCCCCGCTTCCACCGCCACCGACCGCTCCTCGATCAGCGCCGCCGCCACCTCCGCCGCCATCTCCCGCTGCTGCGGACGAAACTCGAAGTCCGGCGAACGCGCCAGAACCCCCGCCTCCGAAAACGCCTCCCACATCCCGGCCTTCAACTCCCCCTTCGCGCCCCCCGCCTCGTTCGCTCGTGTCATTCTCGCACCGTCTCCTCCGGCCTTTCTAGACCCTTTCCCCGCTTGCCGCCAGCCCGCATCCGCCCCGTTCCCCCTTCCCATCGAAAACGCCGCTCCCGTCGGCGTTGGGCCGCCCCCGGCCCAATGGCCCGGAAGACCGCGCCGCCATCCGGCAGACATCTCACCGTTGACGAACAAAGGTGGAGCGCTTCCCGCCCCCGGCGCCGGTCCCCCCCCCCCCCCCCCCCCGGCCCCCCCCCCCGGGGGCGCCCCCCCCCCC
>CAYPUM010000158.1:0-8000 GCA_964413545.1 uncultured Roseibacillus sp.
ACCGCGAGGAAATCGAGCGCATGCTCCACGTCCCCAACGCCGAACGCATCTACTGGATCAAGACCGCCTTCGATCACGGCTGGACCGAGAGCGAACTGCTCGAGGCCACCCAGATCGACCCTTGGTTCCTCCGCCAGATCGCCGAAATCGCCCGGGAGGCCCGCAAGCTGGCCACCCTCGACCTGGAACGGGCCAAACGCCTCGGCTTCTCCGACCGCCAGATCGCCCGGGCCCGCAGCTCCCGCAAGACCGACGCCCAACCCGCCGAACCCGTGACCGAGGACGCCGTCCGCCACGAGCGGCTCGCCGCCGGCCTGCGCCCGACATACCGCCTCGTCGATACCTGCGCCGCCGAATTCGAGGCCCACACCCCCTATTACTACTCAACCTACGGGGACGAAAACGAGGCCCGCACCAGCAACCGCAGAAAGATCGTGATCCTCGGCGGGGGCCCCAACCGCATCGGGCAGGGCATCGAGTTCGACTACTGCTGCGTCCATGCCGCCTTCGCCCTCAAGGAACTCGGGTTCGAGACCATCATGGTCAACTCGAACCCCGAGACGGTCTCCACCGACTACGACACCAGCGACAAGCTGTTCTTCGAACCCCTCACCCTCGAGGATGTCCTCAATATCTGCGACCAGGAACAACCCGAGGGGGTCATCGTCCAGTTCGGCGGCCAGACCCCGCTCAACCTCGCCGGTGACCTCGAACGCCACGGGGTGCCCATCATCGGAACCTCCCCCCGCTCGATCGAACTCGCCGAGGACCGCAAGTTCTTCTCCGCCCTCCTCGACAAGCTCGGCCTGCGGCAGGCCGAGGCCGGAACCGCGGTGTCCGAGGACGGCGCCCTCGAGGTCGCCCGGCGCATCGGCTACCCGGTGCTGGTGCGGCCCTCCTACGTGCTCGGCGGCCGCGCCATGATGGTCGTCTACGACGATGCCGATTTGCGCCGCTACATGCGGGAAGCGGTCGACGCCGCCCCCGATCGCCCCGTCCTCGTGGACCGCTTTCTCGAGGGCGCCACCGAAGTCGACGTGGACTGCATCTCGGACGGTGAGACGACCGTGGTCGGCGCCATCATGCAGCACATCGAGCAGGCCGGGGTCCATTCCGGCGATTCCGCCTGCGTCATCCCTCCTTTCAGCCTCGAAGCCGGCGTCCAGGCAAGGATCGAACAGGCCGCCGTCGAGCTGGCCCGCGAACTCGACGTCCGCGGCCTCATGAACATCCAGTTCGCGGTCAAGGACGAGGAACTCTACGTCATCGAGGTCAACCCCCGGGCCTCCCGCACCGTCCCCTTCGTCTCGAAGTCCATCGGCGTCCCGCTCGCCAAGCTCGCGGCCCGCATCATGGCCGGCGAAAAGCTCGCCGCGATGGGATTCACCGAACGCATCGTTCCGCCATACTTCTCGGTCAAGGAGGCCGTCTTCCCGTGGCCCCGGTTCCCGGGCATCGACATCGTGCTGGGCCCCGAAATGAAGTCCACCGGCGAGGTCATGGGAATCGATCAGGACCTCGGCATGGCCTACGCCAAGAGCCAGATCAGCGCCTTCAACCCGCTGCCCACCACCGGCAACATCTTCTTCTCCGTCAGCGACCGCGACAAGCTGCCCTCCATCCCGATCGCGGCCGGGTTCGCCGAACTCGGGTTCACCATCTACGCCACCGGCGGAACGCACCGGAAACTCCGCGAGGCCGCCGTCCCCTGCCGGCGGCTCTACAAGCTCGCGGAACGCAAACGCCCCAACGTCCTCGACATGATGAAGAACGGGGAGATCCACTTCATCGTCAACACCCCCAGCGGTCATGAGGCCCGCGCCGACGAAGTCACCATCCGCAGCAACGCCGTCGCCCACAAGGTCAGCCATTGCACCAACCTCTCCGCCGCCGAAGCCACCGTCCGTGCCATCCGCTCCCTCCAAAACCGCGAACTCACCGTCACCCCCCTCCAGGAATACCAGCAACCCCGGTGAACCGCCCCGACCCGGGAAATCCCGCGAAATCCAAAGCTTGCTGCAAATCGCCCGAGTTCCTGGACCGCGATGGCGGTGAACGACGACAAGGACCGATGACGGGGAGAAAGCTTCCCAATCGGCCCCCGTTGCCGCCGCTCCCGCCCCGGCGGAATCAACCGGCCGGAATCGACAAAACCGGTTGAATATCGAGAGAACCGCGCTCTATTCCTCCCGGCGCTTTCCCGGTCGGAAAGCAACGTGCAGCCTCCCGAGCCGGGAGCGTCTGCCATGCGTCATGAGTAGCAAGAGACAAAACAGAGCCGGCGGGTCGTTCAGCGGGTTCCTGACCGCGCTGGGAATTCTCGCCGTCTACCTCGCCCTCCAGCTCTGGGTGTTGCCCGCGGCGGGAGTCTCGACCTGACTCAGCGGCAGATGCGCCGCCCCGGTCGGGGCGGAACCCCGCGAAACCAAGGAAAACGAGAATCTCAAGGACGAGGAATGTGCACCTTGACATGGCGCCGAAACGGCGCCGCGACATTCGAGATCTTTTTCAATCGCGACGAGAAGAAGACCCGCTCCCGCGCCGAACCGCCCACCCTGCGCGAGGCAAGAGGGATGCGATTCCTCGCCCCCCGGGATCCAGACGGCGGAGGCACATGGATGCTGGTCAACCAGCGCGCCCTCGTGGTCTGCCTCCTGAACCGCTGGCACGAGGAAGCAGCGCCGGCTTCCTCCACGACCACCAGCCGGGGACGCCTCGTCTGGGACCTCGCAACCTGCGAGAACGTCCCGGCCGTCGCGGAACGCCTTCAATCGAGCGACCCCTCCGGCGCCCGCCCCTTTTCGCTGGCGGCCTTCGACCCCGTGGGACAGCGGGGATGGGATTGGAACGGGCGCGAGTTGACCCCCGTCCGGCTCGAAATGCCGGTCTGCTCGTCATCCTTCCATTTCGAGGAAGTCGCGGCAGCCCGGCGGGCGCGGTTCAACGATCTGCGATTCTCGGCCCGCGCCTCGAGGGATTTCCTCGAAGCCTTCCACTCCGACACGACCGGCGGCCCGAACGCCTTCACGGTGCGGATGTGCCGGGCCGACGCCCAGACGATGAGCCGCAGCCACCTGCTGGTGGAGGAGGACGCCGTGCGCTGGTCCTACCTCGAGGAACCCCCCAACCTCGAGGGCGAGCCGCGCCACGTCGTCGCCGAATTCAGATTGGCGGATTGAGTCGCCGCCGCACGCTGCCATCATGACGGGCATGCCCGCGCCGGATGGCCCGCTCCTCGACTGGATTGAGGAGTTCGGCACGTCGCCATGGCTCGTCGTGCTCGAACTGAACGGAGTCACGGGCGAACCGGTCCACATCTACCAGCCGGGCTTCCCATGGAGACAGGGAATCCGCGACCTCTGCCGCCATTGGAAACAGGCCTGCGAGATCGGCGCCCTCAACCGCGCCCGCGGCCCCCGGCCCACTCCGCTCCGCCGCCTCATGGCCGTGATCCGGCTCCACCGCCGCCACCAATGGTTCGAGGCCGATGACCTGATGCGCCCTCCTACCCATGCCTGACCCCCGGCCCGTTTTCCTCCCCCTCGAAAAACACCTGCCGGCCCTCGCGGGCCGCGGCTGGCGGGCCTCCCTGCGCAACGCCCTCGAAATACTCCTCGGAATCCGAAGCTGCCGCCTCCTCCTCGCGAAACTGGAACCCATGCTCGAATGCGGCAAGTCCGTCTTCGACGCCTTTCTCGATCTCTGCGAGGTGAAGCTCGACGCGGCCGGGGTGGCCGCCGCCATCCCCGCCACCGGTCCCCTCGTCATCATCGCAAACCACCCGTTCGGCGGCATGGATGGCCTCGCGGTCGCGGCCCTCGCCACCCGTTCCCGCCCCGACGTCCGGTTTCTCGTCAACGCCGAACTCCTCGCCCTGCCCGGCGCCGGCGATTATCTCCTCGCCCTCGAAATCCTCGGCGAGGATGGCGCCCCGCGCCGGAACAGCGCCTCGTTGAAACAAGCCGTCCGCCACCTCCGGAACGCCGGCGTCCTCGTCGTCTTCCCGGCCGGAGCAGTCGCGCACTGGCAATGGCGAACCGCCCGCGTCGAAGACCCCCCATGGCCGCTCCACGCCGCCCGCATCGTCCGCCGGGCGCGCGCTCCCGTCCTTCCCATCCGGGTCTTCGGCCGCAACGGCCCCCTGTTCCAAATCCTGGGCGCCTGCCACCCGATGCTCCGCACCGCCCTGATCTGTCGCGCCTTCCTTGCCATGCGAGGACACACCATCGCCTGCCGCGCCGGCCCCCTCCTCCCGTTCGCCGCCTTGCCCGAGAATCCGGCCGCCCTGAGCACCGCTCTCCGCCACGCCGTGGAATCGGTTCCCCCGAACTCGGGGAATTGATTTGCCGATTCGCCCGTCCCACTGTCAGACTTGGACCACATGAAACGCCTGATCCACGCCAATCTCCATTACATGGGCCAGGCGGTCACCCTCTTGGAATCCATCGACGACGGCCTCTTCTGCAAGGGCGGCCCCGCCTTCCACAACTCCTCCCTCGGCCGCGAGCTGCAGTTCCTCGCAAGCCATTCCGTCCACCACTTCGCCATGATCGGAGGCATCTGCCGGGCCCTTGAAGCCCCGCTCCCGGATGACTTCGGCGCCGCCCCCTCGACCATCCGGCATCGCGCCACTTGCGAGTCCTGAACCATGTCAGCCCTCGAAGAAACGTCCCTCCCGGACCGCGCCCTCAGCCCGATCGCCGACGGCGCCAACCAGTCCCACGTCCGCCGCGAGATCGAATCCCTCCGGCGCCACAACGCCCTCCTCGCCACCCAGGGAGGCCTCGAAGCGTTCCTCGCCACCGCCGACACCATCCCGGCCGTCCTCCACGACATCGGCCGCCTGCGCGAAATCTGCTTCCGCGCCGTGGGCGAGGGCACCGGCCGCCCGCTTGACCTCGACCGCTTCGACCACACCTACCTCCACGTCTTCCTCTGGGACTCCAGCCGCCACCGCGTCGCGGGCGCCTACCGGCTGGGCCCCACCGACCTCCTCCTCGCGGAATACGGCCCCTCCGGCCTCTACTGCTCGACCCTCTTCGACTTCGAGCAGCCGTTCCTCGACCACCTCACCCCGGGGCTCGAACTCGGACGCAGCTTCATCGCGGGGGACTATCAACGCTCCATGGGAGCACTCCACGCCCTCTGGAAGGGAGTCGGACGCTTCGTGGCCCGCGCCCCGCGTTATGCCCGCCTCTTCGGACCCGTCAGCATCAGCAAAACCTACACCCCCATCTCGCGCAACCTCATGGTGGGATTCCTCCGCGAAAAACGAAAAGACCCCTCCCTCTCCGCCCTCGTCCGGCCCACCCGCCCTTTCGAACCCGAGCTGCCCGGCGGCATCAGCCCCCGCCTCGAAGACATCAAGCAAGTCTCGGCCCGCGTCTCCGAAGTCGAACCCGACGGAAAAGGCGTCCCCGTCCTGCTGCGGCACTACCTCAAACTCAACGCCACTTTGCTCGAGTTCAACGTCGACCCGCAATTCTCAAACTGTCTCGACGCCCTCCTCATGGTGGACCTGCGCCGCGCCCCAGCCGCCATGGTCCGCCGCTACCTCGGCCCCGACGCAGCCCGCCTCCTCCGCACCGAGGCCGGATCAAGTCCGAGCCCCTGAAAACCAGACCTTTGCGATTGAGCTTTGCCCAAGGATGACTAGATGAGGAGGTGTGATCTACCTCCGCCTCATGGGCCGCCTCGCGCTGGGCTTCCTCACTTACCTCGGAGAACTCGCCAGCCTCGTCGGACAAGTCTGCGAGTCGATCTGCCGCGGACGACGACGATGGCGCGAGTTCTTCGAACAGGTCGCCGAGATCGGATACCGCTCGCAGCCCGTCGTCATCGTCACCGGCGCCTTCACCGGCGCCGTGCTCGCCGCCCAGTCCCTCTTCCAATTCTCCCTCGTCGGAATGGAAACGCTCGGCGGCGCCCTCGTCAGCGTCGCCATGTTGCGGGAACTCGGACCAACCATCACCGGGCTCATGCTCGCCGGCCGCGTGGGCTCCGCCATGGCCGCCGAAATCGGAACCATGAAGGTCACCGAGCAGATCGACGCCCTCCGGTCCATGGCCGTCCACCCCATCGATTTCCTCGTCACCCCCCGCCTCCTTGCGATGCTGCTGTCGATTCCTCTCCTGATCTCCGAATCCGCGGCCTTCGGCATTCTGTCCTCATACTTCGTCGGGGTCTTCACCTTCCGCGTCCCGGCCGCCTATTGGAACGACAACGTCGAGCACTACACCGACATGTCCGATATCACGATCGCTCTCATCAAGGGCGTCGTCTTCGGGTTTCTGATCGTCATCATCTCCTGCCATCAGGGGTTGCGCGCCAGCAACGGCGCCGTCGGCGTCGGCCGGGGCACCACCGACGCCATGGTCTTCTCCTCCCTCGCGATCCTGATCTTCAATTTCTTCCTCTCGCTGTTGATGCAGATCGTCTTCCCGGCCAGCTTCGTGCCTCAATAACGACAGCCTCCCTTTGACAGGCCGCCCCCCGGAGGCTACCCGTCCGGCATGAAACAGGCATTCTTCCGGCCCGCCGCCCTCGCGGCGGGCCTCGTGATCTGCGCCAACCACTCCGGCTGTGCCGAAAACAAGGAAAATGACACGAAACCCGCCATGAAAACAGCTCCCCATGCCCCGGCCCAGCCAAACCGCCCGGTCAAAAAATCCGATCAGGACTGGAAAAAAATCCTCACCCCGGAGCAATACCGCATCCTGCGCCGCGCCGGAACCGAACCCCCCTCGGGCCCCGTCTACAATGAGTTCAAACACCAAGGCGAAGGAACCTACTACTGCGCGGGCTGCGGCGCCGAGTTGTTCAGCTCGAAGGAAAAGTTCGACGCCCGCTGCGGGTGGCCCTCGTTTTTCAACCCCTCCCGGCACAAGAACATCAAAACCGTCCCCGACCCGGACGGCATGCGCGTCGAAGTCCGCTGCAACGTTTGCGACGGCCACCTCGGCCACCTCTTCGAAGGCGAGGGATTCAATACGCCCACCGACAAGCGTTACTGCATCAATGGCACCGTCCTCGTCTTCGTGCCAAAACAAAAACACCCCAAACCGCTGCCCGCCGACCCTCCCCGCCAGAGTCCCTGAAATCCGGAACTCGTCACAAATGCGCCAGGTTTTCGGGGCCGCCATCTCGGTGAACGAGAACGGCGACCAGAGCGGATGACGAGGGGCGCTTCAGTTCTGGACCGCCATCGGGGAATCCCCCGCCTCCGCGGTCGCCGTCATCGGCGCCTCCCCGGCCGCATAGCGATAGTGACCCACGATCTGATACTTGAACAGGTCGTCCTCCCACTCCGGTCCGGCGCCGATGTTGTGCACTACCCACTTCTCGTCCTTCCGCATCCCCGGCCCCGGCACCACGATCCCGATGTGACTCGCCACGTGCTTGTCCGAACCAAACGGCAGACGCCACGCCACCACATCGCCATACTCGTAGTCATCTATGGCGCGACTCGCCGGAAGCTCCTTCCCGTACCGCGAGAAAAACCTCTGCAGGTTTGGTATCCGCCGGTGATCAATGTTGCTGTCCGGCTTCTTCAACTTCCAAAGCTGGGGATACAGCCGAAAATGCCTGCGCATGTCTTCATGCACAAGCTGCTGTAAATCAACCCCCAAGGCGCGGTAACTGCGGATCACCAAGTCGGAGGAAATCCCCTTGTCGGACGGAAGATCCCCCCCGGGATACTCCAGATCGTAATACCCGGGATCATAGGATACCTCGGCCCGCGTCCGCGAAAGCGCCGCCGCCGCCAACTGCTTGCTGAAATCCCCGGACGCGCTCAATTCCTCAATCGCACGAACCGCGTTCGTCTCGCTCGCCCGCGCCTGCTGCGCTTTCAAAAATGGAACCAACGGACGAATGTAACAGCACCCGATACCTGCCGCCAGCAGCAGCAGCAACCATCCTCCCAGATGGTTGCAGAGTCCCCTGCCTCCACCCCTGCCCTTCCTTTGCTTGCGCCGTGGCGAGCCAAGGTAGTCGATCGT
>CAYPUM010000159.1:0-7972 GCA_964413545.1 uncultured Roseibacillus sp.
CCTGAATCCTGAATCCTGAATCCTGAATCCTGAATCATGGTCCGAGGCCCTGCCTCGCTGGTTCTTGATCTCAAAGCCTGAAGGAGTAAGAACCCCCGGCCCTTGAACTCCCTTCCTTCCACGAATCACCCCCTCCTGGTTCTTGCCCCGATGCAGGATGTGACCGGCCTGCCATTCATGCGGGTGATGGAGCGCTTTGGAGGTCCCGATGCTTACATCTCGGAGTATTTCCGGGTCTACCAAACTTCCCGCCTCGATCGGCGCATCCTGCGCTCGATCGACGAGAACCCGACCTCCAAGCCGGTGTTCGCGCAGCTGATCGGACGGGATATCCCGGCCCTCGTTCGCACGGCGCGGGAACTCGAATCCCATCCGGTGGCCGGAATCGACCTCAATCTCGGCTGCCCGGCACCGGTGGTCTGCCGCAAGGACGCCGGGGGCGGCTTGCTGCGGAACCCCGCAAGGGTGGATCGCATTCTCGGTGCTCTGCGGGAGGCGATCAGGGGCCCCTTCACGGTCAAAACGTGGCTCGGATACGACGACCACCGTGAATTCGAGGTTCTCCTCGAGGTCTTCCGCCGCCATGCCATCGACGCTCTCACGGTCCATGGCCGGACGGTCCGGGAACGCTATCAGTCGCCGATCCACCCCCGATCCATCCGGCAGGCGGTGGAAACGCTCGATTGCCCCATCATCGCAAACGGCAACATCGTAAACACCGCCACCGGCCGCGCCCTTCTCCGGCAAACCGGCGCGGCCGGCCTCATGGTCGGCCGCGGGGCGATCCGCAATCCGTGGATCTTCGACCAGCTCCGCGCCGCGTTCAGGCGGCGTCCCGATGCGCCCCGCCCGCATCACCGCGACCTCCTCGCCTACATCCACCACCTCTGGGAAGAAACCGCTCGCGCAGAATGCAAAACCTGCCGGCCCCGCAAACAGGTCGCCAAAATGAAACGCTACCTCGGATACATCAGCCAAGGGCTCGATCCCGAATTCGACCACCGCATCAAGAGGGCCCAGACCGAGGAAAGTTTCTTCGCAATCTGCCGCGAATTCCTCGACCACCATGACCCCCTTCCCGACCGCCCCAACGAGAACTCGAAACGCTTCTGTGGGTTCAAGGCCCTCCTCGCGGAACCGGCACCCGGAGAGACGGCCTGAATACCGCCGCTACTTCGGAACAAGCCGAGGCGACCCGATGCGGGTGCAACTCTCGCAGGACATGGACAGAACTCAGCGACTCAAGGGCGCCGAGATCGATCGGAGCGTGCAGGTTGCCGCGGGACAGCCGCTCAAGGCGGCTCCTTCCATCGCTTCCGGATCCCGGCAGCTCGGGGACAAGGAACTCACAGCGAGTGGCGGTCGTAGAGGACGCGGTAGTTCTCGCAGCGCTCCATCAGCTCCTCGTGGGTCCCATCGCCCGCGAGGCGGCCGCGCTCGATCACCACGATGCGGGTCGCGAGCGCGAGGGTGCTGAAGCGGTGCGCGATGACGAAGGTGGTCTTTCCCTCGACGAGGGCGGCGAGCGCGTCCTGAATCCGCGCCTCGGTGTCGGAGTCGAGGGCCGAAGTGGCCTCGTCGAGGATGAGGATGGGGGCGTCCTTGAGGAAGGCCCGCGCAAGGGCGACACGCTGCCGTTCGCCGCCGGACAAATGGCTCCCTCGCTCGCCCACCATCGTGTCATAACCCTCGGGAAGGCCGTCGATGAACTCGTCGGCATGGGCATGGGCCGCGGCGCGGCGGATCTCGTCGTCGGAGGCGTCCGGGCGGCCCACGCGGATGTTGGCGGCCACCGACATCGCGAACAGGGTGGGGTTCTGCGGAACCAGCGCAATATGGTGGCGCAGTTCCGCCTTGCGCCACTTCCGCACGTCGAGGCCGCTCACCTCCACCACGCCCTTCGTCACGTCATGGAGCCGCGGGATCAAGGACGCAAGGGTGCTCTTGCCGGCGCCGGTCGGACCGACCAGGGCCACCACCTCTCCCTCCCCCACCGCGAGGTTCAGGTCGCGGAGAGCCGGCGAATCGCGATAGGAGAATTCCGCCTCCTTGAACTCGACCGTGGCGCGCATCACCCGGGGCCGCTCCGGCTTTTCGGGTTCCGGCAGGGCATCCTCGGCGATCAGGATGTCGTCGAGGCGCTCGAGGGCGGCCTGGCCTTCCCGCACCAGGGCGCTGAGCCGGCCAATCCTCTTGACGGGTTCGTAGGAGACGTAAAGAGCCGCCCCCACCGCAAGGAATTCGCCGAGGCTCATGCCGCTCTTGACCCCGAAATACAGCGCCACCCCAAATCCCAGCGCACCCACCATCTCGATCGAAGGCGAGATCATCTGGGCGTACTTGACGCGTTTCAAGGTCGCCCGGAAAAGGCGGGCGATACGCTCCGCGAAATCCTTCCGGCGGGTTTCCTGCAGGTTGTAGGTCCGCACCTCGACCGGCGATTGCAGGGACTCCGTGAGGCTGGCGGTGAGTTCGCCCTTCAAGGCCTGGATCTGACGGGATCGCCTGATGAGCTTCTTGCCAGCCATCCGAATCGGCACGATGCAGAGCGGCACCGAAAAGAGCGCCACCAGAACCACGAAAAACCCCTCGCTCACGATGGCGTTGTAGACAAGAAACGAAAACGCCATCAACAGGGTGAACGGCTGCGTGACGAGATCGGACGCTCCCTGCACGATCGCCCTTCGCAGCGCGTTGCTGTCGCTCATCACCCGCGAGACGAGATTGCCCGATTGATACCGGTGATAGAACGACAACGGAAGAGCCTGCAGCTTCGCAAAGACGTCGAGACGTATGCCTTCCAAAACCAGGAAGCCCGCCTTGTTGACAAGATAGGCGTTGAAATAGGTCCCCGCGGCGCGCGCCAGAAAAACAAGCGGGATGAACGCGCAGCTCACGACAAGAAGCGCCTCGCGCCCCCGCGCGCCACCGCCAAAACGACTCTCAACCGCCGTCAGCAACCATTGCGGCACGTCTTTCATCGCTTCCTGATCCTGAAACAGGATCGGGAAAACCGTCTTCGACATGGCCGGGATGCCCAATCCGCTGGCCGCACCCGCCAGAATGCCCGCCAGCAGCCCAATCACAAACGGGCCCCGTGCCGGCCGCAAATACCGGAAGTAGCTCCGAAACCGCCTCCGCACGTCCCGCCCAGAGTCTCCCCCGAAATCCCCCTTCGCAAGTCAAATAGACAGCTTCAGCTCGTAGTTGAGCACGCTCAGGCAGAAAAGGACCGCCGTCTCGACCCGCAGCGTAATCTCACCCAGCGTTACCGGCTGAAAGCCGCCGTCGAGGGCGCGCTCCATCTCCCGGCCCGAGAAATCACCCTCCGGGCCGACCAGCATCTCCAATTCCGCCGGCGGAGGTTGCAGAGGCGCGAGGACGGAGCGGAACGGTTTGGCGCCCTCCGCAAGGGAGGCCACCAAACCGGGCACGACGGAGTCGCGGCCCGCAACCCAGTCGTCGAAGGTCCGCGGCGCATGGATCTCCGGCAGGGCGTTCTGTCCGCACTGTTTGCAGGCCTCGAGCGCGACCCGCTGCCACCTCTCCTGCTTCTTTCCGGCATGGTGCGCCTTGAGACGGACCACGGTGCGCTCCGTCAGCAGCGGCTGAATCGCCGCCACCCCCAGTTCGACGGCCTTCTGCACCACAAGGTCCATCGTCTTCCCCTTCGGGATCGCGAGACATAACCGCACGCGGGGGGCGCCGGATAAAGTCTCACCGCTCTCGCCGGTTCTGATCAGAACCGCCCGATCGTTCCGCGGTTCGACCACTCCGCGCGCCCATCTCCCGTTTCCGTCAAAGACCTCGACGCTTTCACCCGCCCCGGTGCGCATCACCCGCAGGCAATGCCGCGCCTCGTCGCCCTGCAGAAGAACCCCGGATTCCCGCCAATCCCGCGGCGGCGCATGGTAGCGGTTCATGGGCCCTCCCAGCCTACATCTTGAAGAAGCGCTTCGCCTTCTCCAAAAACCCTTCGTGCATCGGGGAGTTCTCCTCTCCGATCGATTCCGCAAACTCCGCCAGCTTCTGCTTCTGGACGCCGTTGAGACGCGTCGGAACCTCGACCCGAACCTCGATGTGCAAATCGCCTTTGCGGCCGGTCGCGATATCGAGCACCCCGCGGTTGCGGAGACGGAAGATCGTCCCCGCCTGCGTCCCCGCGGGAATCTTGATCGATGAGGGACCCTCGAGGGTGGGCACGTCAAGCTCCCCGCCAAGAGCCGCGGTCGCAAAAGACACCGGCACCTCGCAATACAAATCCTCCCCGTGCCGCTCGAACACATCATGACCACCAACGTGCAGAAAGATGTGGAGATCACCCGGCGGCCCGCCCCGAAACCCGTCGTCGCCGTTGCCCGTCGAGCGAAGACGCGTCCCTTGGTCGACCCCCGCCGGGATCTTGATGCGCACCCGCTCCTTCCCCTGGACGCGCCCGTCTCCATGGCACTTCCCACACGGGTCCGAGAGCACCGTGCCAAGACCCTTGCATCCCGGACAGGTCGACTGCTGGACGAAGATGCCCGCCTGGCGGGTCACCACCCCGCGGCCCCCGCAGGTCGAGCAGGTGCGCGACCCCCCGCCACGCGATCCGCTCCCGTCACACGTTTCGCACCCCACGTATTTCTCGATCTCGATTTCCTTGGTCGTTCCGTGAGCGGCCTCTTCGAGCGAGATTTCCAAGTCGTATCGCAGGTCGCTTCCGCGCTGCCGTCCTCCCCGGTCGCGGTTGCGGCCTCCACCGCCGCCGAAGAGTTCCTCGAAGCCGCCCCCGAAGGCCCCGCCAAACACCTGGGCGAAGATATCCATCGGATCATGGAACCCCCCGAACCCGCCGAACCCGCCCATGCCTCCGCGCCCCCCGGCCTTGAAGGCCTCATGGCCGTAACGGTCGTAAGCAGCACGCTTGTCCGGATCGCTCAGGACTTCATACGCCTCGCCCAGTTCCTTGAATTTCTCCTCGGCCGACGGATCCCCCGGATTCTTGTCCGGGTGATACTCCATCGCGAGCTTGCGATACACCTTCTTGATCTCCGAGGCGCTGGACTCTCTCGAGACGCCAAGAACCTCGTAATAATCGCGGGTCGATTCCATATCAATGCTCTCCCGGGGCCATGGCCACGACCACGTTGGCAGGCCGCAAGAGCCGGTCGCGCATCGCGAACCCCCGCCGGACCACTCGCAAAATTGTCCCTTCCTCGAACTCCCCGGATTCCTCCTGCGCCACCGCCTCGTGCAGGTTCGGGTCAAACGGTTGCCCCTCGGCCGGAACCTCGCGCACCCCCTGCGCCTCCAGAAATTCGTCGAACTGCCTCTTCACCATCCGCATTCCCTGGTAGATCATCGACTCCTCCTCGTTCGCGGCAGCCTGCAAGCCGATTTCGAAGTTGTCGAGAACCGGGAGAAGATCTTCCAGAAGGGCTTGATTGGCATACTGCAGCGCCTCGCTCTTCTCCCGCGCCATGCGCTTCCGGAAGTTGTCCAGATCCGCGGTGGCTCGCATCGCCAGATCCTTCCACTCCGCAACCTGCGCCTCGAGGACCGCCTGCTCGTCGCTTTTCTGCTCGTCCGGAAGGACGATTTCCGCCTCGGACTCCTGCGGATGATCCGTCTCGGGCGCACCGGGCGACTCATGGTCGGCGGATGTCACATTCGGCTCTTTGGGCGCCTCCTGTTGCATGGCAAGACCAATAGCGACGAGCCGCCACGGGTCAATAACCCAAGTCCGAATTCTGAAGCCGCGGCGGGCCCGGCGGCAACACCGTCGCGACCGGCGGCGCCCCGCCCCGGGTGGCGTTCCGAAGCAGAATCAGCTCCCCGATGTTCTCGGCGGTCAACAATCCGATGACGCGGATCCTGCCCTCTTCCACCACCGGGAGGGACTCGAGGGGACTGCTTTTCAGAATGCGGAAGGCCTCGCGCAACGGGTAGCGCGAGGGCACTGTCGGGACCTCCCGCAACATCGCCTCCCCGACCAGCGCGCCCCGCCCTTCCTTCGCAAGGGCCTCAATCAGGCGGGAGCGCGTCAGCATGCCCTCGAGTTCTCCCGCCTCGTCGACCACCGGAAAGTCATGCTGCGGCCCCGCCAACAGCAGATCCGCCGCTTGCGAAAGGCTGTTGTTCTTCCGCAGGGACCGAAAATCGGTCATCATGGCCTGCTCAAGCGGAATCCCTTCAAGCGCCAGACGCGTCTGCACGAACTCCGCCTCCCCACGCGCCGCCATGAACACGAACACCGCAATCAGAATCAGAATCGGGTTCCACCACACCAATCCGAGCAAGCCGCCCGCAACGGCCAGAAACTGCCCGATGCCCGCCGCAATGCTGGTCGCCCTCCCGTAATCCATCACCATCGCAAGGAGCGAGCGCAATACCCGCCCCCCATCCATCGGAAACGCCGGAATCAGATTAAACACCACCAGAGCAAGGTTGATAATCATCAACCGCTGCAGAAACGACCCATACATCAGAAACCGTTCGGCCGGCTCGATCGGCGCCAGCGGAAGAACAACCACCGCCAGCATCCCCGCGATCACCACATTGACCGCAGGCCCCGCCAGCGCCACCACCAGTTCCTGCGCGGGCTTCTCGGGCATCCGTTCGAGACGCGCCATCCCCCCGATCGGCAACAGCGTGACGTCAGGCGTCCGGATGCCGAACCTTTTCGCCGTAAGAACGTGCCCGAACTCGTGCAACAGCACGCAAGCGAACACTGCCACAATGAGCAATACGCCGTCGACGGCGGCCGACCACCCCTGCTGGCTGTAGAACATCAGCCCCGCTGCCGCCAGCAGAAGAAAGAAGGTCACATGCACGCGCACCTCCGTGCCCGCCACGCGACCCATGTGGAAAGACCATCTCATGGCGCGCTACGCTACGGCCTCTGCGCCGCAATGCAATCGCCAGACCTCGCGGCCACGTCTCCAACCTTCCGCCTCAACCGGCCTCTCCCATCGGCGCGCTCTCGGAGCAAACCCGAAAACCCGCCCACACCGCCGGGACGGCGGCGCCCACCAGTCCCCCGGTCAGCCTTTGCCCTCCGCAAGCTTCTCCTTCACCTTTTGTTCGAGTTCGGCGTAGAGCTTCTCGTCGGCCCGGATGGCATCCTTGGCGGCGTCGCGCCCTTGGGCAAGCTGGTCGCCCTCGTAGCTGAACCAGCTCCCCCGCTTCTGGATCAGGTTGTATTCCAAGGCGAGATCGAGGAGCGATCCGACCGACGAGATGCCCTCGTTATACATGATGTCAAACTCCGCTTCCGTGAAGGGTGGCGCCACCTTGTTCTTGACGACCTTCAGCCGGGTGCGGTTCCCCTGAACGGTCCCGTCGGTCGACTTGATCTGCCCGATGCGGCGGATGTCGACCCGCATCGATGCGTAGAACTTGAGAGCCCGCCCCCCCGGCGTGGTTTCCGGGTTGCCGAACATGACGCCAATCTTCTCCCGGATCTGGTTGGTGAAAATGCAAACCGTGCGGGCCCGCGAGATCATGCCGGTCAGCTTCCGCATCGCGGCGCTCATGAGGCGGGCCTGCACCCCCACCACCGAGTCACCAATCTCCCCTTCGAGCTCCTGCTTCGTGACGAGAGCGGCCACGGAATCGAGCACGATGACGTCAATGGCGTTCGAGCGCACGAGCGTCTCACAGATCTGCAGGGCTTCCTCGCCCGAACCCGGTTGGGAGACCAGAAGATCTTCAAGATTGACGCCGAGCCGCTTCGCATACTGCGGGTCGAGGGCGTGCTCGACATCGATGAAGGCCGCCAAGCCGCCCGCCTTCTGAGCCTGCGCCACGGCGGTCAAGGTCAGGGTGGTCTTGCCGGACGACTCGGGGCCATACACCTCGACGATCCGGCCGCGGGGAAAGCCCCCCACCCCCAGAGCCCGGTCGATCAGCAGGTTCCCGGTGGGGATGGCGTCCACGTCAACCCGGTGCTGGTCGCCCATCCGCATGATGGCCGTCTCCCCGCATTCCT
>CAYPUM010000160.1:0-7972 GCA_964413545.1 uncultured Roseibacillus sp.
CGCGTTCGTTGAAGGTGTAGAGGAAGACGGTCATGGCGCCGACGTCCATGCCGTAGACTCCGACGCCGAGCATGTGTGAGGAGAGGCGTGCGAGTTCGCAGGCGAGGACGCGGATGGCCTGGCCGCGGGGGGGCAGTTCCCAGCCCATGAGCTTCTCGACGGCGCAGGCGTATGCGACGTTGTTGGCGAGGGGCGCGAGGTAGTCCAGCCGGTCGGTGTAGGGCACGAACTGGTTGTAGTGCATGTTCTCGGCGATCTTCTCGTCGCCGCGGTGGAGGAAGCCGACGTCGGGATCGACCCTCGTCACGACCTCGCCGTCGAGTTCCAGCACGAGGCGGAGCACCCCGTGGGTGGCGGGGTGGGAGGGTCCCATGTTCAGGATCATCTTCTCGCCGAGAAGGTCGTCTGTCCCGGACTGATAATCCGTGGCGGCCCGGGCGGCCCGCGCCCCGGTGTCGGGAGCTTGGAAAGTGTGGGGCACGGACGGCTCGCTCATGGCATGCGGGGGCGGCAAAAAGGTGCCGGAATGCCCCGCCACCGCAAGGAGTTTGTGAAAATGATCCTTCGCGGCGGGCCGCCGTTCACGGAACCCGGGCGGCGGCGTCCGATTCGGCCTGAAACTGCTCGCTCCAGTACTGGAGGAAGAACTTCTTCTCCCGGAAGTTGATGAAGTGTTCCGCGGCCGGCCCGAGGATGGGGCGCAGGGTGGTGGTCATCTGGATCGTCACCATGAGAAACACCACGCACCAAAGCCCGAGGTGGGAGGTGTTGCGCATCCCGAGGGCCCGGCCGGCCCGGGTGACGATCAGCAGACCGAACCCGCTGCAGATCAGCCAGAGCGCCAGAAGAAGAAAGCCGAGAAACGTCGCGGAACTGCTGGACACGCTGAACAGCCACACCACCGGGGCGAATCCTACCAGGAGCACCGAGGACAGCGCGATGAGCGCCGTCATCACCCCCGCGATCGTGCGAAACTTTGCTTCGAGCCCGCCGAGGCAGGTGAAGATGTAGAGGCTCGGCAAACAGATGAGCCCGCTGAAGAGGAGCCCGCCCATGATCTTGACCGGTGCGGCCCAGAGTTGGTGGCCCCCGGAGAAGCTGCCCACCACCACCCCGAAGATCGCGAGACAGGCGAGCGTGATGCCGAGAAGCCGCAACGGAATCCTGCCGCTCTCCTCGGAGGTCTCGAGATGGTGCACCAGCGAAAGCGGCTTCTTCAGAAGCTTGTTCAGGACGTTTGGAAAATCGGGGTCCCCATCCAGCGGCTGATAGCCCGCAAGCGGGTTGCGGCCCGCGGGCTGCGCCGGAAGAACGGGAGGCTGGCTTGTTGATTCGGGGCGCGAGGGCGCTGGCGGAGGAGGAGTCGGTTCGTCAGTCATGGTTCGGATTCGATTTTTGATCTTCGATGTTTGGTGTTCGGTGTGGGCAGGGGTTTGCAACCTGGATCCCGGGTCCTCGCGGCGCGCCTCAGAGCGGCGTGAGATTCCGGAGGGCGGTGAGGACCGATTCGTAGAAGTTGCCCCGCAGCGGGTCGGGGCGGAGAAACTGGACCGCCAGTCCGGGCGTGCCGAAGAACGGACGCAGGATCCACGAAATCTGCGCCCCGACGAACAGGTTGCCCGAGAGCCAGGCGATGAAGGTGTGCGCGCCCGCCCGGCGCGTGTCTGCGAATTCGCAAAGATACGACAGCAACCGTTGATGTGCCACCACCCCCGCGAACGCGATCGCCGCCGTGTGGCTGAGAAGAATCATGGCGTGCCATTGCGCGGCGGCCGGATCGGACGGCGGCGGCGTGTTGAGCGTCGCGAAAAAGGTGATCGGACTCAGCGCCCCCAGAATGATGCTCATGGTGGCAAAGCCTGTCAGCAGAAACTGCAGGCTCTGGCGCAGCCCGATCCCGCTGCCCAGCACCAGCGCCAGCATTCCGTTCAGCAACCCGTTCAGAAGAAGCGTCAGAAAAATCACCGCCGGCAGCTTGACCGCCACGTACCCCGCCATCCGCCAGCCGTGCCACAATCCCACCGTGAATCCGTAGCAGCCGCAACCCAGCACGATCAGCAAGGCGCAAGTCCGGAGCGACCCCCGCCGCGTTCCCCCGATCCAGTCCGACAGGAGCCCGCGCTCGCCGCGGCAGAGCGCGGGGATCGTGTCGGCCGGACCGCAACTGAAAATCGCCATGCTCCCGAAGCTTTGTGTCGCAAAGTTAGTTTCTCGAGGCCGGAAAACGTTCGAACCTGGCGCAACATTTCGTCGCCACCCCCTGCGAAGTTGCGTGCAACCCCGGGTTAAGGAGAAAACGCGTTCATCCCGATGGCAGTTCCCCGGCTCCTGTCCGCCGCGCCCCAGCCTCCCTGCCTCGCGTTTCTTCCGCCGCTTCTCCTCGGGGAACTCCCGCCTTTCTTACACGTATTTCCGTGAACGTTAACGAAGTTGCGTGCGGGTTTGCGGTTTTTCGGCCGTCATGGGCAGAGGATTTCCAGAGGCGACCGAGGGTGGTCACTGTTCGGATCGAGATTGTGATCAAGATTCCGATCATTGTCTCCGAGGTCCTCGTCTCGATCTTCATCAAGATCGTTGTGGAGGGAGAGAAGGAGGGACGGAGATCGGGATCGGGATGGGGATCGTGAAGACGAAGACCGCCACGAGGATTTGGATGAGGATGGCGGAATTGATGGAAGCAGCTGCTTCGAGCGGCTCTCACTGCTTGATCCCCGGCGTTACGGCAGGAGGGTGAAGCGGATGGGGTCGTAGTGGTCGCTGGGCGAGAAGAGCCAGCCGGGATTGGCGTCGAGCAGTTTGTATCCGGTGAGCATGAACTCTGGGAGGAACTGGTTGCTGTTGGGGTCGTAGACGGTTTCTCCGGTATAGTAGCCTGTGATGCGGTATTCGTAGTTGGCGTCGTATCCGTATCTCCGGCCGGGGGGGCCGTCTTCGGGGAGGCGATCGGGAGAGCGTTTTCTGGATTCATTGAAGACGACCAGTCTGGCGCTGCTCCACGGTTCGCGAGGGCGGCGGAGGTATCCCCAGAAGCGGGTGCGCTTCACGAAGTAACGTCGTCCGTAATGGAAATCGCCGGTGGGTTCGGTGGCGATTTCCGCGGCGCGGAATTCGGGGGGCGGACCGCCCATGTTGGGTGGTCCGAAGCGGCCCCCGGCGCCTGTGCCACAGCATGTCAGGAAGGCGGACAGGGCGAGGAGGGCTGCGAGGAGCCATGGGCGCATGGAGAGAACTTCCGGGGGCCGGCGGACCGGGTCAAGCCAGATTGCGGTGACGGGTGCCTGCAAAAACCCTTGCGTCCTCGGGGGAATCGCGTTACCGGGGTTTCCTCTGCGACGCAGTGCGGGAGGCCCCTTCGAGGATGCCGGCTGCGGTCGCCGGACGGCGAAGATCCTCCAGCCCATGAAACTTGTTTCGCTTCTTTCGGAGCGCCGCGTTCTGCCGGAAATCAAGGCTGAGACGCAATGGGAGGCGCTTGACGAGTGCGTTGATCATCTTGTGTCGACCGGCCATTTGCCGGCCGAGAGCCGGGAGGCGGTCCTGCGGGCGCTCCACGAGCGCGAAGAGCAGGTGAGCACCGGCATTGGATACGGGGTGGCGATCCCGCACGCGTATTGTGAACAACTCGAGCGGCCCCTTGCGGTATTGGCCCGCTCGGGGGCGGGGCTGGAGTTTGACGCTCCCGACAACGCCCCGGTGCATGTCGTGATCCTTCTTCTGGTTCCCAGCAGTCAGTCGCAGCTGCATCTTCAGACGCTGGCATCGATTGCGGAGTTGTTCTCGCGGAGCGGGGTCCGCAAGAGGGTCCGGGAAGCGGGCTCGGCCCGGGAGATCCTGGTGGCGTTGGGTCACTCGGAGGCCGAGGCGGCGTGAGAAGATCGTATACCGGGCCAGTGATGACCTTGGCGGCAACACTCCAGGAGCGCCTGCGGGCGGGGCTCGCGGCGGCGGGGATCGGCGGGGAGGGGCTCGAGCGGGCGGGCGTCACGGCGGCGTCCGACCTGCGGTTCGGGGACTATCAGTCGAACGCCGCGATGGTGCTCGGCAAGCAGGCCGGGTTGAACCCACGCGCCTTGGCGGAGTCGGTGAAGGAAGGGCTCGAGGTGGCGGATCTGGCGGAGGTCGAGGTGGCGGGTCCGGGGTTTCTGAATTTCCGGATCCGGCCGGAGGCGTATGCGGGGTGTCTGGGGCGCCTTCTGGGCGACGAGCGCCTCGGAGTGCCGAAGGAGAGTGAGACGTTTCGGGTGGTGATCGATTTCTCGGCGCCCAACATTGCGAAGCCGATGCACGTCGGGCACATCCGGTCGACCATCATCGGGGACGCGCTGGCCCGGATCGCGCGTTTCCTCGGGCACGAGGTCATCACCGACAATCATATCGGCGACTGGGGCACGCAGTTCGGGATGGTGATCTGGGCGTGGAAGCGGGAACTCAACCGCGAGGGGCTCGAGGTGGATCCTCTCGCGGAGCTTCTGCACCTTTACCGGGTGGCCAACGCCCAGAGCAAGGAGGACCCCGCGGTCCGCCGGGAGTGCCGGGAGGAACTCGTCAAGCTCCAGCGGGGCGACCCGGCGAACCTCGAGATCTGGGAGGAATGCGTGCGCCTGTCGCGTAACGGGCTCGAGAAGATCTACGAGCGGCTCGACGTGCGCTTCGACCACTGGCTGGGCGAAAGCTGTTACAACGACCGCCTGCCGCGGGTCGTCGAGGAGTTGCAACGCGACGGCCTGGCCCGCGAAAGCGACGGGGCGGTCTGCGTCTTCTCGGACGGCGCGAGGGATCCCGGAGAGGACCCCTTCAGAATCAAGCGCGACGACCGCTGGGTGGACCGGCCCATGATCGTTCGCAAGAGCGACGGGGGGTTCAACTATGCCACCACGGACATCGCGACGCTCGATTACCGGATCGCGGAGTTCGATGCCGACGCCATCTGGTACGTGGTGGACCATCGCCAGAGCGACCACTTCCGGCAGCTTTTCGAGATCGCGCGCCGGCGGGGCCGGAGGGCGGGGCTGAAGCACATCTCGTTCGGGACGATTCTCGGCAAGGACGGCACCCCTCTCAAGACGCGGGCCGGCGACCTGCCGCAGCTCGAAGACGTGCTGAACGATGCGGTCAAGGCGGCCCGCACCACCGCCGAGGAGCGCAGCCGCTTCGAGACCGCCGCCGGGAAGGACGCCGTGGCGGAGCTGATGGGGATCAGCGCCGTGAAATACACCGAACTCTCCCACCACCGGACCTCGGACTATGTCTTCGACCTCGATAAGATGGTGGCCATGGAAGGCGACACCGCCCCCTACCTCCAGAACAGCTACGTGCGCTGCCGCTCGATTTTCCGGAAGCTCGGGGAGGAGGTGGCGCTCGACGGCGAGGGGCTCGTGCTCGGCGAGGAGGCCGAGGTCAACATGGCCCGCCGCCTTGTGCGCTTCGGCGAAACGGTGCCCCTCGTGCTGGACGACTTCCGTCCCAACCTGCTCGCCAATTACCTCCTCGAGCTGGCGCGGGCTTTCCATTCCTTCTATGAGACCTGTCCGGTCCTGAAATCGGAGGGGGCGGTGCGCAAGACGCGCCTCGTGATCTGCGAACTCACGGCCCGCGTCCTGCGCAGGGGGCTCGACCTGTTGGGGATTCCCGTTCCGGAGCAGATGTAAGGCAGGGCAGGGGAGGCGACGCCATGACGGACTACGACGTCATTGTCATCAAGATCGGCACGGGAGTGCTGACCAAGGCGGACGGGACGCTCGACGGCGCCTCGCTGGCGCGTCTCGTCAACGCCATCGCCGACCTGCCCGACGAACGGCATCGCTTCGTCCTGGTCTCCTCCGGCGCGGTCGGCGCGGGCGTTTCGGCGCTCGGCCTCGACGCCTACCCCGACGATTTGCCCACCCGCCAGGCCGCGGCCGCGGTCGGCCAGACCCGCCTGATGCACGCCTACGAGAACGCCTTCCGCTGTTTCGAGATTGCGGTGGCGCAGCTCCTCCTGACCGCCACCGACCTCGAGATGGACGAGCACCGGCGGCGGGTCACCGACACCCTGCGCCGTCTTCTGCACAAGCCGGGGATCCTTCCCATCGTCAACGAGAACGACTCGGTGGCGGTCGAGGAACTCAGCGTTGGCGACAACGACGTCCTTTCCGCCCGCGTCGCGACTCTCCTGGGGGCCCGCATGCTCATCCTGCTGACCAGCGTCGACGGGCTTCTCGCCCCGGCCGGCGGCGTCATCGTCCCGGAGGTCGAGCGCGTCGAGGACGTCCTCGACTTCGCCGACGGCGGCAAGGGGCGCTTCTCGATCGGCGGGATGGGCTCGAAACTGCAAGCCGTGAAGCTCGCCGTGGACGCCGGGATCGAAACCGTCATCGCCAACGGCCGCGTCCCGGCCCGCCTCCCCGACATCCTCGCCGGCACCGGCCTCGCGACGCGCTTCCGCGCAAGGTCGGTGTAGTCGAGGATCGATGTCTGACCATGGGGAACCAGCCCCGGCTTGTTTGCCGGCCGCGGATGTATCAACGCCTGCTGGACCTTGTGCCCAGCCACCACAACGCCTTGGAATTCTGCCTCGGCACGCTCGGTGTGCTTCACCGGCAGCACCGCCACTGCGGAGAAACCGCTGAGGTCGCGCGATGCCTTGAGTTGGGCCACGATTCCCTCCTTTGTCATGCGGCCGTTCATGTGCCACAGCGGAACGGTCTTCAGCGAAAGCGGCGGATTCCGGAAGTCCCGTTCCAGGATGGAGGGTTCCCCCGCCAAATCGTTGCCTGTCATTGCCAGGACCGCCGCGACCAGGGTCAAGGCGATGCGGGCCGGTTTGGTGCTTGCCGAATCCATCGTTGGGAAAATGTGACTGGAGGTTTTTTGTTCGTCGCGGTCTTGCAGGCCGATTGCGGGTAGGCCGATGGGGACAAAGCCGCGCTCCGGGGTGGGGGTCTTGGTTTCAGGCGAAGCTCGCCCTTGGCCGGATCACCGAACAGGGGGTCGACGGCCAGGCTGTTAGCGTCCACGCCATCGCGTTGTTGCCTCTTCAGCATCTTCCGGCCGGGCATGGGAGGACGACCTTGAACGATCTCACCTGGACCGCTGGTTCCCCGGCTTCTTCCTTCTCGGTGATCTTTGAGTTGGCTTGATGTCCTTCATCGGTGGGCCAACCTCGGCAATCATTTCGTCGCAGCGTTGCCGCATCCGTTTCAGTGCCGGGGCATTTTTCTCATCCAAGGCCAGGTTGGTGAGCTGGTCGGGATCGTTCTCAAGGTCGTGGAGAAACTCGAACGGGGGCTTGTCCGTCCCCTGCACGTACCGGCCAGCGGAACATGATCGGCGTGCGGACGCCGCCCTCGTAGGGACTGCGCTTGGAGCGCGGTCCGTAGCCGCCCTTCCCGGTCTGGATCCAGCCGTTGTCGGTGACGTAGATGACGAGCGTGTTTCCGGCGATGCCGGAGTCGTCGATGTGCTTGACCAGTGCACCGCAGGTTTCATCGAACCACTCGCACATCGCATGGTACTTGGCGATCCGGTCCGGGACTCCCTTCGCCTGGTATTTCTTGAACAGCCGGTCCGGTGGATTGTGCGGGGTGTGGGGGAGGAAAGGCGCATACCAGACGAAGAACGCCTTCTTGTCCTTTACCGAGCGGTTGATGAAATCGAACACCGGCGCCATTCCCTGGCGCCCGATCTTGAGCCCGTCGTCGCCGTGTCTCCCGCCCCGCTCGGGGAAGCCCCGCGTCATCCCCTCGGTGAAGCCTCCGCGCTGATACGAACCCTCCCACCACTTGCCGCTCTGGTGACTGACGTAGCCCCTCTTGGCCAGCCACTGGGGAAGGGCGCCGGTCCGATCGATGTGCGAGATGAGGAGTTCGCGGATGTCCTTGCCCGCCTTCTCCGCGTGCGCCTTGTTGGCGGGCGTCTTGGCAGGGTCGTTGCCGGTGGTCCGCTGTTGCGGTGGGAATAGAGACCCGTCGCCAGCGACATCAAGGCGGGCCGG
>CAYPUM010000161.1:0-7933 GCA_964413545.1 uncultured Roseibacillus sp.
CATGGGAGCGCGCAACGCGGTGAGCCGCATCATCCGGCACGCCCGCGAGCGGGAACGAACCGGCCCCACCGCCAGAAGGGAAAGCAAGGCCCTGCGAAACATGTTCGTTTGATGTGACTGGCCCCTATTCTTTTGATGCGCTTTCCTCGCCTTCATGGCCGGCGCACTTCCCCGATGTTCGGTTGGAAATTCCTTGTCGGGGGATTGGATCTTCATCTTGTTTCCGGCGCACTGAGGATCTCGACGCCGCAGAGCAGGGGCGGGTGGCTGGCGGCGGCGGCGGGTTTCATGTCGATCAGGAGGTCGTCCTTGATGAGGACGCCGTGGAACTCGCGCATGATGGTGCGGCCGGGCCGGCCGGCTTCGCGGATGATGTCGAAGCTCTCGAGGACGCGCTTCTGCTGCAAGCTCACCTCGAACAGGCGGCGTCCCGGTTGCTGGAGTTCGAGTTCCGCGAAATAGAGGCGGACGGTGTGGGGCCGGGCTTTGGGATGGCGGCCCTTGATGTCGCGCTCCCGCCATGAGGGGGTGCGGCCGTGGTGGATGCGCCAGCCATGGATCGAAGAGTCCGCTTGGCGGGGTTGCAGGAAGACGCGGATGGCGATGCGTTCTGCGCCGGCGACTCCGGAGGAGCCGATCCAGTTGAGACCGCCTTCCACGAGGGAGCTGTGTTTTCGCAGCCAGCGCGCCTCTCCGGCATGGATGCGCACCGGCAGGTCGGGCGACGGCCCGCCGGCGCTCGGGAACTCGGTCCACAGCGTTCCGCCGGGGCCGTAGCGGTTCCCGGCGGCCCCGAGGTTGATGCCGGCCCGGCGGACGGCGGCGGGCTCGTCCCGACCCGGGAAGGCGTCGAAGCTCCAGTATTCGTTGTCGGGGTCGTGCACCAGCGCGAGGGAGGCCTGGACCTGGTAGCTGCACACGCAGGTGCGCGTGTAATCCGGGGCATTGAGCACGCCGTTGGCGGGAATGAGGTTCGAGGTGCAACCGGATTTGAACCCGCCCAGACTGGCGGTGCCGGAGCCGGCGGTCAGGTCGATGAAGGCCGCGGAGGCGGACCGGAAGAGGAGCAGGTTCCTCCCGGCGACAGCGGTGTTGCAGCCCTTGAACCGGACCCAGCGCCACGGGATCCGCTCGCCCGTCAGCGGGTGCTTCATCGAGACGGGCGCCCCCGTCTTGAGGCTGTAGACGGTGGCCGGCGGAGAGTGCAGGTTCGGACCTCCGGTCTGCGTGGTAATGCGGTCGCCATGGAGGATGGGGGGGCCGGAGTATTCCTCGTCGTGGCTCCACAGCACCTTGCCGTCGGCTCCGCGATAGGCGGTCATTCCCCGGCCGGTTTCGTCCCCGGCGCGGTCGCCCGCACGGCTGCCCCCTTCGACCAGCGTGTCGTGCTCCGCCGAGTAGCCGAGCCATGTTCCGAAGAGGCCCCTTGTGCTCTTCCAGATCTCGCGACCGCTATCGAGGTCGAGAGCGAGGAGGGTTGGCGGTCCGTCCGGCATGGCGGGCGCCTTGCCGCGCCGCGCCGCGAGACCGGCCTTGAGCCGGTCCCGGCTGAAGCGGTCACTGAGGAACAGCTTGCCGTTGCCGGCCACGATGGAGTTGTGCCGGAAGTTGTGGGCCGCAAGGCGTTGCCAGAGGACCTTGCCGGTGTGGCGATTCATGACAACGAGGCGGCGGCTCCCGGTCCCGTAATGATGGTTCGGCCGGACGCCGTGTCGAGAGAGGTCGACGGGCTCCGCACCCGCGATCAGCAGCTCGCCCGACACCCCGACGAACCCCCAATTCGGCTTCGCCACCCCTTCCCGGGGCGGGAGTTCGATTTTCCTTCGCGTCCGGCCGGTGTTGATGTCCAGCACGTGACAGAACGCTCCGTTGATCAGGTAGACGGCGTCGGAGGCGGTGCAGTAATTCGCCCCGTACTCGTTGGCGCCCGGGATGTGCACCTGGTTGTAGGTGCGGTCGAAGGGGTCCTCCTTGTAGGTCCGGTCGTAGTACATTCCGAAGGTGTTCAGTTCCTCCTTCCCGAACCTGCGCTGCCACAGGACGCGTCCCGTGTAGACGTCCCTGCAATTCATCACGCCGATCCCCTGGATGATCAGCTTCCCGTCCACGACTTGCGGCGTGGGACCGTGTCCATGGCGCGGGAGGACGTCCCGGTTCGAGGGGCCGCCGAACCAGAGCAGGCCGAGGGGGGCTTTCACCGTGTCGCGCGAGCTGACGGTGTTGGCGATGTTGGCGTATTGATGGGACCAGTTGTCCGCGCCGGGCAGGGGGCCGGCTCGGGAGAGAGTGACGGTCTTCCCCTTCACACGGATGACGGCGCCCGGGAGGCCGGCCTCCGCGGCTTGTTCCCGCCGGGCGGTCGCGTCGCCATGCCGCGCACGAATCACGGCAAGGCCGCCGTAAGGCCGCAAGGTGCGGAAGACCGCCTGCCAATCATCCTCCCCGTCGAGTCCGATGCGCCCGGCGTCCGTCACGATGACGAGGTTGGCGAGGTAGGGGGGCAGCCGTGTCGTCAGGGGATCATTCACGATGACGCTGATCCGGTCGCCGTACAGGCCGGCGGCGTCCATCTTCCGGCGGAACGCGTTGGCCCGGGCCGCGTCCTTCTCCACCACCACAATGTGGAAGTCAGACATGCGAAGCAGCTCCGTGGCCAGCCCTTCCTCGTCGAGCCCCAGCAACACGCAATACCCTTCGTGGAGGCCCGGGCTCCCCCCCGTTTCGTGGCTCCTCGCGCACTCGGCAATGATCGCCTCCACTCCCGCGCGCAGATGCGCCTCTCCGTCGGGCAGCCGCGTGCGAACCAGTTCGTGGCGCCTTGCGTCCCGCCTCTCACCGCCGAAGCAGTAGATCGCTCCTTTCCTTGTCACCACGAAGAGCTTCCCGTCGGCGGCGAGCATCCGCCAGACTTCGCCCTCGACCTTCGCGGCCCACGAGACCCTCGCCGACGCCTTGCTCGCCACGTCGATCGCCTTGATCGAGCCATCCTCATCCGCCCCATAAAGGCGCTGCCCCGCCTTCAGGTGCAGCGTCTCCGGGAGACCCTCGATCGGGGCGCTCCAGATCCGCCTGAATGTGAAGGCGGATTCGGTGCGTCCCTTGCGGTCGCGATGCGTCGTCTGTTCAGGCGGGAACGCGTGGACGCGGAGCGTGCCCCCGTCGTTCACGTAGGCGCCGGTGGGTGTGATGAGGCCCTCGTAGCTCGAGCAGACCCGCCCGTTGCGGCCGTCGATCACATCCCCGCCGTGATAGACCCAGCCGCCGCCCATGTTCACTTCGTAGCCGCCGTCCTTGGTGTCGGCGTCATGCCAGAGGAACCGGCCGGTCGTCGCGTCGTACCCGGCCGGCACGCTGCGTCCGCCGGGGACAACAAGGACCGTGTCGGATGCCGTGAGGTAGCCCTGGGGGGAGACGCCCGCGAAGGCGGGGCTGTGATGCGGCTGGAGGATGTAAACCGACCCGCTGCCGCTGTTGGTCCACTCGAGGCGCTCCTTCACGGTGTCGTAGGCGTGGATGAAGGTCCCCATGAAGGGATAGACACCGGCGGCGAAGTAAAGCCTGTCGCCCGCCAGACAGGGGGCGCCGCGGACCGGATGAGTCGAGATCAGACGCCCGTTGCCGAGGATCCATTTGCGCTTCGGCGGGCCCGCGTTGAGCTTCCACAGCTCCTCCCCGGATGCCGCGTCAAGACAGGACAGGCAGCCGTCGTCGCTGCCGACGTAGAGCTTGCCGTCGTTGGCAACGGGCGCGAACCTGACCGGAGCGTTCGCGTAGAAGCGCCACTTCTCCTCGCCGCTACCGGTGTCGTACGCCGTGACGCTGTCGCGCACCATGGAACCGACGAAGATGGACTTGCCCATGACGACCGGTTCGTAGGAGGCGTCGAACTGAAGGAAATACTGCGTCCACGGCCACGCGCTCCCGGGCGCCGGGAGTTGCCGGACCCATTGCAGGTGCAGTCTCGCAGGCAGCTCCTCCGGGGTTCCCGGCAGGTGTCCCGCATTCTGTTTCCACTGCGGCCAGTCGGCGGCGAGCGCCGCAACCGCGGCCTGCAGGAGGATGACGGCCGACAGGCCCGTGCGTGTGCGCAGCATGATCACTCGTAGCACTGAACCGTGCCGTCGGCGAGCGCGATGATGAGCTGATTGCCGCCGATGGCGATGCTGTCCCAGACCGGCGCGGCCTTGAGTTCGTATTCCGCAAGCTTCCTCCCGTCCCCGGCGGACAACGCAAGGAGCCGCCCGCCCAGCTTGCCGGTGTAGGCGGCAACGTAGTTTTGCCACGTCGGATCCTCGAACTTCATCGGCTCGCCGGCCACGAAAATGACATCGCCGGCCATGGCCATGGCCCGGCCGTTGATCGGCAGGGCGACCTCCAGATTGCCGCCCGTCAGCGTGTAGGAATTCGTTCTGGGATCGAAATAGGAGTGGTTGTGGACGGACGGGAACCCAAGAACCCCGTACGCATCCGTTCCATCACTGATCATGATGTCCCGGGCGCCTTTCTGCCACCAGTTGAACTGGCTGGCCATGATGAAACCGGTCCGGTGCTGGGTCCTCGCGTCGAGGAATCCGCCCAAAGGCATCAGGTGAGCGGCGCCCCCGGCATCGACGTCCGCAAGGTCCATGTCAAAGGTCTTGTGCCGGATGAAGACATGCTTCCCATCCGAGAGCAGAACGCCGTTCCTGAAACCGGGCGTGGTGGGATTGGGACCGCGGGCCTTCTTCGCTTCCGCTTTTCCTTCCGTCCCGCCCTTCCCCCGGCGTTTGCCTTTGCTGCTCGCCTTGGCGATCCGGGTTCCTCCGCCCATGGCGCCGGTGGAGCCGACCGCAAACGGGAACCCGGTCTCATCCATGAAGGGACCATACACCGAGCGGCTCTTCAGCAGTTCGCCGGTGACAGGATCCATGCAGTAGAGGAAGATGCCGCCGTCAAGGAAGGAGGACCGGCCCGCGGCCGCATACACCTTGTCGTTCTGCACCAGCACCGATCCCGACACCGGCCATGCCGACTCGAGCTGCCCGAAGGCGCCGACGAGCCGGTCCGGCAGGTCCTTGAAGCGCCATGACAAGGCGCCGTCTTCCGCACGCACGCAGTAGAGCCAGCCGTCGCGGGATCCGAACAGGAGCATTCCCTTGTGGTAGGTGGGCGGCGAGTCGATCCTGCCGCCCGCCGTGAACGTCCAGAGGGTCTTGCCAGTGCTGTTGTCGAGGGCGTAGAGGGTGTGAGTGTCGGGAGCACAGACGAAGACCATGCCGGCGGCGATGATGGAAGCGGTTGGCAGCGCCGGCAGCCTGGCCTGCCACTTGACTGCGAGCTTGGCCGGGATCGCTTCCTTCGTGGCGCCGCCGCGGAAGGCGTTGCCGCGGTAAGTCGTCCAGTCACTGCCGGCGGCAGTCTTCCCGGCATCGATCTTCCCGTAGGCGCTTCCCTTCTCGAGGCGCGCTTCGCGCCTGATGGTTCCGGCGTCACGGGTTGCCAGCAGCTCGGCGTCGGCGCTGTATGCATTCACGCCCGGCATCATGTCGCCCACGTTGCAGGCGCAGGAGTAGGGGGTCGAGTAGAGGAGGCCGTTTGCGGGCAGCACGCCCATCCCGCAGGTCCCGCGAGTCCAGTGGTTCGGATGCTCGGCGCCGGTTTCCAGGTTCAAGAAGTCCGCGCCGCCGGTCTTGCTGTTGATGTAGTATTTCTTCGTGATGAAGTTGCGGTAACAGCGGTCATGACTCATGGGGGTGAGCACGACCTGTTCGAGGTTCTTGACGACCTTGCCGGTTTCCGCGTCGTATGCCCTCGGCTGTGCCGCGCCCCCGACCCACACCTTGCCGTCGATGCAATACACGTCCGGCGAGGCCTGGTAGTTCGTCGGGGCGGCTGCGGTCCACAGCTCCGTGCCGTCCTTGAGCGAGTAGGCGGTCAACTCCTTTCCCTCCGTGGCAAAGACCTTGTCGCCGGTGACAACCACCGTATTCGGCGTGCTGCCCGGAGTGCGGGAATCACTTCCGACCGGATTGCGGATCGGCTTCTTCACCGTCCAGCGGGATTTCCCGGTCTTCGGGTCGATGCAAAACAGCCCCTCCTTCGTCTGGTAGACCGCGTTTTCTCCCTTCACCGCAAAGGATCCGGCGGTGTACTGCACAAGGTTGTCCGTCTTCCAAAGCTCCTTCCCGGACCGGGGATCAAGCGCGATGATGACGCTCGACGAGACGGGCTTGTCCTTGATCTCGGGCGCGTAGCCCCTCCGGAACCCGCCTCCGAAGAACGGTTCGCCGGGCGTGCCCTTCGGGCCGGAGGATTTCTTGGCGGTCTGGTGATAGGCCGCGGAGTTGAAGCGCTCCCCGGCGTTCACGAACAGGATCCCGTCGTCATGGGCGACCTCCTGCACCGGCGAGACGTCGTAGGTCTTGAGGGTCTCCCCGGTCGCGGCATCGAGCGCCGCCAGCGGCCCCTCGAGGACCGGGGTGCAGTACAGGACGTCCCCGGTGGCCACCATGCGCCGCTGCTGCTGGACGGGCAGGCTCTTGATGTAGACGGTGATGGACTCCCAGCGCTTGATCTCGCGGGTCCAGAGCGTGCGGCCGTTGCAGGCGTCCCGCGCCACGTACATCCACGATCCCGGCAGGAAGGGATTGTCCGGCAGGGCCCGGTCTTCAATGGAGAACATGCGCCCGTTGGCGGTCACGACACTTGCGATGGTCGAGATCCCCATGTGCGACCGGCTCCAGGCCGGCTTGTCCTGCCATTGAATGCGTCGGGGCGGGCCCACAAGCGAATCCATGGCAACGGCGTTGTTGTCCGCCTTGTTCAGGTATTGGGGCCAGTCATCGATCTCCTTCGGAACCGCCTTGCGGAACACCAGCCAGTCCCCGGAAGCGCGCAGTTCCCGGCTCCCGGTTTCCGAACCCCGATCCATGAGAGCCACGCCTCGTGGGACCAGGACTCTCTCTATCTCCTCCATCGGCAATCTGACATCGTCGCCCGGCAATACGAGAAGGTTGACGAGGTTGCCGGCGTAGGGAAGGCGCTTGCCGTCGAAACGCGCCACGGACACTTCGCCGTAGACGCCTTTCGAGCGGATCGTCCTTCTCGCCTGTTCGACCTTCGCCCCGTCCGTATCCAGCGCATGGACGATGTAGCTGTTGTTGACCTTGAGGCCGGCGATGAGGCCCGGCTCGCCGGCGCCGATGACGACGACAAGGCCGCCCTTGACGCCGCTCGTCTTGAGAATGTTCCCGGCGGATGCTGCGCCGGCCGTCCCGGCGGGAGCGGATGTCAGCAGACATCCGGTCAGGATTCCGGTGAGGACCGGCTCAAGTCTGTTCTTCATCATTCGTCAATTACTCTGGCGAGGCAAGCCTCGGACCGGTTGACGATTTCGGCGACGATTGCGTGAAGCGCACCCCTCGTAATCCGTAATCGTCGCCCGTCATCGTTTGCCGAAACGGCAGCTCGCAAAACTTGACTCATTTGCAGCAACTTCTGGTTTTCATGGGCCCCTACCGGACACGCACGCCGCAGCGTTCGGCCCATGCCTGCCAGGCCGCGGACAGTTCCTTCACTTTCTTCGGCTTCTCCCTTGCGAGATTGTTGAGTTCGGTGCGGTCGCGTTCCATGTCGTAAAGTTCCCACGGGCGGCCGCCCGCGCAAACGAGTTTCCACTTGCCGTCGCGCACGGCGCGGTTGCGCTCGTGTTCCCAGCAGATCGGCTCCGGGTGGATGCGCCGGTTCTCGCCCCGCAGCAGCGGCAGCAGGCTTTTTCCCTCCATGGACAGAATGGGCTCACCCTTGAACTCCGTGGGATAGGTGGCGCCACCGAGTTCGAGGCAGGTGGCCATGAAGTCGGGCAGGTAGCCGTACTGGTGCGTGATCGTACCGCGGATCTTCTCGGGGATACCGGCGGGCCAATGCGCGATGAGCGGGGAACTCATGCCTCCTT
>CAYPUM010000162.1:0-4363 GCA_964413545.1 uncultured Roseibacillus sp.
AAGCGCCCGTCGTGCCGCCGACGGCCGCCGCGGCGGGTGTGAGAACGGACTGGGAGAGCCATGGGAAGGAGGCGGTGAGGGCGAGGGCGGCGGCCGCGGAGATCCATGGGAGCAGTTGCAGGGCGGTTCCGGGTGATTTGGCGGGCAGGTTGAGGTCTCCGCGGGCGAGGAGGGGGGCGAGACCGCGCAGCGCGAGGGCGATGACGGCCGCGAGGCTGAGGGCGGCGGCGATGGCGAGGGCGGGGCTCTGGGCCCATGCGGCCTTGAGGAAGTATTCCTTGCCGACGAAACCGGGCAGCGGGAAGAGGCCGAGGAGGGAGGCCATGGAGACCACCATGGCGGTCCCGACGATCGGGAGGCAGAAGACGGCCCCGCGGAGCCGGCGCAGGTCGCGGCTTCCGTAGGCTTTTTCGAGAGCGCCGGAGGACAGGAACATGGGGGCCTTGTAAAGGGCATGGGCGAGAAGGAAGACCACGAAGGCCTTGAGGGCGGCGGGGGTGCCGATCCCGGCAAGGATGGTCAGGTGGCCGAGGGCGGCGAGGGTGGTGGCGGCGAGCACCGCCTTCAGGTCGGTCTCGTTCCATGCCCGGCGGACCGCGGCCGCCACGGTGAGCATTCCGCAGGTCACGAGGAGGGGCGTCCAGAGGGGATGGGCGCCGAGGGCGGGCGCGGCGAGGGCCAGCAGGAACACGCCCGCCTTGACCATGGTGGCGGAATGCAGGAAGGCGCTGACCGGCGTGGGGCCCGCCATGGCGTTGGGCAGCCAGAAATGGAAGGGGACCTGGGCGGACTTGGCGAAGGCCCCGGCGGCAATCAGTACTATGATTGCAGTGGAGAGCGGGTGGGCGGAGAGGTCGGTTCCGAAGGCGGCGCCGAGGGATCCGGCGCCGGTGGCGAAGCGAAGCAGGACGAGGCCCGCGAGGAGGGCGAGCCCGCCGAGCCCGGTCACCAGCAAGGCCTGGGAGGCCTTCCGGCGGGCCTCGGCGCCGGCGTGGTTCCAGCCGATCAGCAGGAAGGAAAGGACGCTCGTTCCCTCCCAGAAGAGGAAGAAGAGCACGAGATCGTCCGCCAGAATCAATCCGATCATGCAGGCTGCGAAGAGGAGCAGCGTCGCGAGCAGCCCGGCAAGGCGGGGATCGTCCCGGAAGGCAAGGCCGGAATAGAGAATCACCGGGACCGTGGTCCCCCAGACGAGCCCGAGGAACAGCGAGCGAAAGGGATCGAGCCGGAGGGCGAAATCGACCCCCAGCGGCGCCACCCAAGGGTGGGAGAAGACCACCGAGGCCCCCTGCGCGGACGACCAGAGGGCGGCCCCGGCGGCGGCGGCCGCAAGGGCTGCAATCACGCCCGAGGCGGCCGAGGGGGACCACCGCCACCCGCGGCGGGAGGAGACGGCAGCGAGGGCGAGGAGGGCCGGGAGTAAGAGGTGGAAGAGGGGGGCCATCAGGATGGCGTGGGGGAGGGAGCGGTTTCGTGGCGTCCGAGCAGGCTGCGGAGCACGGAGAGCCCCTCACCCTTGGCCTTGACCGAGAGGACCGGGACGGATGCGCGCCGGATGACCTCGGCGGTATTGCTCCCGAGAAGGGCGCTTGACACGGCGTTGCGGCCCCGGGTGGCCATGACGACCAAGTCGTAGTCCTCGTCGCGCAGTTGAGCAAGGATTCCGGTGCTTGGGAGGGGCGCTTCCCGCGTCACGACCCGGAACGGGGCCAGGGGACGCGGGGACTTCCGAAGGAGGGCCTCGACGTGCGAGACGGCTGCCGCGGCGTATCCCTCGCGCACCGAGCCGCCCCCGGGTTCGATCCTCGTCACGTAGTCCGGAACGGCATAGCTGTGGAGGCAGTCCAACCGGGTCGAGCCGAACGCGCGCCCGAACGCGGAGGCCACCTCGAGCGCCATCAGCGAAGGCTCGGAGAGGTCGGTGGCCGCAAGGATCCGCCCGCAGCGATCGGCGGCGCCCGCCGGCACGCTCAGCACGCTGGCCGGACTCTTGCGCGCCAGCTTTTCGGCGAGGCGGCGGTCCGCCTCGGAGCCGGCCCCCACCACCACGAGGTCATCGCCGCCCCGCGCCAACCGATGCAGGATCGTCGGAAGGGCCGCTCCCACCCCCACCTCCGCCCGCAGCGAGAGGCCTTCAAGGCCTTGCAGCGCCTCGCTCACCTCCTCCGACAGGTCGATCCGGCGTTGCCGGCGCGCCTTCTCCGCCTCCCCCGGCCCGAACTCCGGAACCCAGTTCGCGGGATCGGGATCGACCAGCAGGACCTCCACTTCCCGCGCCTCGGCCGCCGCCGCCACCCGCCGCGCCCACGAGAGCGCGGCCCGGGCGGAATCGCCTTCCGTCAGCGCCGTCAGAATCTTCTTGAATCGCTTCATTTTTCCCTTGCCTTTTCGTTTCCGGAGCGCAATATAGACGCATCAATTTTCAGGAAAAGAAAAACACGAAAAATTTTTCGTTAAAACCCGGGGAGCCGGGGTGGACGTTTTTGACGAACTACACGCATGTGCTGGTGGTTTTGGCGCGGGCGCCGACGGCGCGGATTCGGGACATTGCGGAGGAGGTTGGGATCACGCAGCGGGCGGTGCAGCGTATTCTGGCGGAGTTGGTGTCGGACGGGGTGCTGCGGGTGACGAAGCGGGGGCGCCGCAACGCGTATCGGATCATTCGGAAGAAGCGCCTGCGGCATCATCTTGAGGCGGGGCGGACGATTGGGGAGCTGCTTGATTTCATCGGTTGAAGGGGGGGTGAGCCGGCCCTTGTGAGGGAGGTTTCGGCGGAGGCGGCGCACCTCGGGGGGCGATGCCGGACTTGCGGCGGAGCAGGCCGGAGGGGGGGACGCCCGTGACGGCCACGCGGGCTGCTTTGAGAGAAGCCGCGGACTGCGGGAAGCCGCGGCGGTTGCGGAAGCAGGGCAGGAAGGGCCGGATCTTGTGGCGGGGGATGGCGGCGACGTTGTGGCAGGGGAGCCACGCCTCATTCCCGGCCGCGCGTCGTTCAATGAGCGATGCGGAAGCCGCGGGCGTTTTCGAGCGGCGGGATGTCGTCGATGCGCATTTTGCGGATGTGGTGGGCGAGAGGGCTTTCCTCGGCGATGTGTTCGAGGAAGGCGTCGACTTCGTCGGGTTCGCCCATGGCTTGCAGTTCGACCGAGCCGTCGGGGAGGTTCCTGACCGAGCCGCAGATGTCGAAGCCTGTGGCGATCTCCCTGACGGTGAAGCGGAAGCCGACGCCCTGGACGCGGCCTTCATAGATGACGCGTTTTGCGATCATGTGCGGGAGGAGTGGATCACGGGGCGGGGGGTGGAGGCGAGTCCGGATGCGGCGCTTCGGCAAGGAGGGCGGCGAGAGTTTCGGGGTCGGCGCAGTTGGCGAAGACGGTGAGGGTCCCGCGGACGGCGAGAGTGCGGTGGCGCCGGTCGCCCCCGGCCGGGGCGTGGCGGGAGTTCAGGATGGCGGCGGCGGCGCGGGCGGTTTCGGGGCCGGTCCAGCGGCAGATCCAGAGCAGGTGCCGGCCGTGGGGGTTCGAGGAGAGGCGGTAGAGGTCGCCGCGCCATGCGGGGGCGAGGGCGGCGGCTTGGTCGTAATCGGCGAGCCACTCGAGGAGGATTCGGACGCCGAGGGCGCCGAGGGATTCTTCGAGGAGGATTTCCGGACGGGGCGGCAGTTGCGGGGCGGCGACCACGCCGGGATCACCGCCGAGGAGTTCGAGGGTGGTGGCGGGCGGGTTGCGCACGAGGTCAGGCAAGGCCTCGGGATTCGCGGCGAGACGGGTCTCGAGGAAGTCGGGGACCTGGAAGTGGTGGAACTGGGCGAGGTTGTGGACGTAGACCGGGAGGCCGAGCAGCACCGCCTCGCGCTCGGTTTGGGCCGGGTCGGGCACGGCGAAGGATTCCGGCTCGGCCTCCCGGAGGCGGTCCTCGACGGCGGCGGCAATCGCCCGATGGAGCCCGAGGCGGGCCCGCCATGCGTCGTCCGGGAGAGCAGGCGCGAGGGGCGGCGCGTGTTGATGGAGGAGGTTCCGGGTCAGAAGGCGGTGCAGGACGGCGCGGTCGGGCGGGTGGTCCGGATCGAAGTCGTCGAGGAGGAGGATCGTTCCGTCGAAAGGGTCGAACCAGCCGCGGGCTCCGGCGGTGTGCGCGGTCAGAAGGGCGTCCCGGAGGTGGCGGTCCGGAGGCAGGAGGCCGAGGAGTTCGAGGGCGCGGGTGCGGTGATCGAGGCCGTGGGGGCCGAACCTCCGGTCGAGATGGGCGTCGATCCGGTCGAAGAGAGCGCCGGCGGGAACCCTTGCGGTCCGGGGCGGGGAGGCGAAGCGGAGCCCGACGGCGTTCTCGACGAAGGCCGCGGCCGCGGGGCGGGGGGAGGGGG
>CAYPUM010000162.1:4373-7916 GCA_964413545.1 uncultured Roseibacillus sp.
TTCTGCCCTTGGCTCCGGTCAGTGCCCAGTGGTGGGGAGGGGGCGGGCGCCGGGGAATTTTTACTACGCAAGCAGTAAATGAGGGCCCCGCCGCCGGCGGCGCAGAGGAGGAGGGCGGCGAGGGTGGGGAGGCCCTTCAAGGCCGGTTTCGGAACGGGTTGTCGTGGGGGAAGGTTCCGCCCTCGCGGCCGAAGGCTTCCTCGGCGCGCATGCCTTTGACGAAGGTGTAGACTTCCGGTTTGGTGAGGCGTCCCTGGGCGTCGTAGTTATAGTACATGACGCGGATGGGGGCTTCCTTGCCGGGGTTGTCGGGATCGATGCGGGGGGTGCGGGCGTCGAACATGCGCTCTCCGGCGAGGCGGCCGGTTTGCTTGTCGAAGGCGTAGGAGACCTTGTAGAGGAGGGTTTTGCTGCCGTCGAAGATCTTGCACGAGAGGGGGTCGCCATTGGGGCCGATCCAGTAGACGGAGATCATCTTGAGGACGCCGTTTGCTCCGAAGGTGCGTTTGATCTGCTTGGTGTCGTCGCGGGCGCGCTGGAAGACGGTGCGGGAGCCGTCCTGGTGGCGCTTGACGCGGACGTTGGGTCCGGCCTTTTCCCATTTTTCCTGGAACTGGTCGGGAAACGTTTTGGACTTGGGATTGGCGGCGTTGTTCTGGGGGAGGGACACGCCCGACCCCAGGAAGGTTCCGGCCATGATGAAAAGCGCGAGGGGGAGGGGATTTGTGGTAGGCATGGGGGCGGGAATTTAGGCAAGCTGGGCTCCGAAGGCAATGTTGAAACCGTCCGTGACCTGGGAGTTGAGGGGCCGCCGCCTCGATTTTTCGGGACGCGGCGCCATCATGGGCATCCTGAACATCACGCCCGATTCGTTCTCGGACGGCGGGAAGTTCGGCGACGAGGAGGCGGCCCTTTTCCACGCCCGCCGGATGATCTCGGAGGGCGCGGACCTGATCGACGTGGGCGGCGAGTCGACGCGGCCGGGAGCGGCGCCGGTTGAGGAGGCGGAAGAGCTGCGCCGGACGATCCCGGTGGTGCGGAGACTGCGGAGGGAATGGGACGGACCGATCTCGATCGACACCTCGAAAGCGGGAGTGGCGGAGGCGGCGATCGAGGCGGGGGCGGAGATCGTGAACGACGTGACCGGCTTGCGGGGGGATCCGCGGATGGCGGGAGTGTGCGGGGCGGCGCGCTGCGGAGTGGTGGTGATGCACATGCAGGGCGAGCCGCGGACGATGCAGGTTGACCCGCGCTACGAGGACGTGGTGGCGGAGGTGGGGGCGTTTTTCCGGGAGCGCCTTGCCGCCCTTGGCGGGGCGGGGATCGAGTGCGGACGGATCTGTTTCGATCCCGGCATCGGGTTCGGCAAGACGGTGGAGCACAACCTTGCCTTGCTGGCGCGGCTCGGGGAGTTGGTGGTGGGAGGCCGTCCTTTGCTGGTGGGGGTTTCGCGCAAGAGCTTCCTCGGGAGGATCGTATCGACGGGTGCGAGGGCGGGGGGGAGACCGGTCGCGGGGCGGCCGGAGCAGTCCGAGCCGCACTGGCCGACGGTGGCGCTGACGGCGTGGGCGCGCATGGAGGGCGCCCTTGTCCATCGCGTGCACGACGTGCGCCCGAACCGTGAGGCGATGCGGATGGTGGAAGCGATCATGGCGGGCGACGGGGAATGAGATTGCCTCTGCGCCGGGATGATGTTAACGTAGGGAAACAAATATGTTGCGCCTGATCGAGGAGCACTGGAGGAGCGTGGTGGAGATCCTGATCTTATGGGTCTTCATTTATCAGCTCTATCGGAATTTCCGGGCCACGCGGGGGGCGCGGATTCTGGTGGGTCTGGCGGTGATTCTGGTTGTTCTGACCCTTGCTTCGCAGTTGCTGCAACTGCAGGTGATCGGATTCCTGATTCGGGGGGCGGTGGTGGTGGCGGGGCTGGCGCTTCTGATCATTTTTCAACCGGAGTTGCGGAACGCGCTGGCGCGGATGGGGAGCACGCGGCTTTTCTCATTTTCGACCACCCAGCAGGAGCGTTTTCTGGCGCTGCTGGGGGACGCGGTGGTGAAGCTTTCGAAGAAGCGGTTCGGGGCGCTTTTTGCGATCGAGCGTTCGATCAGCCTGAAGAACCAGGTTGAGACGGGGGTATTGATCAACGGGGTCTTGAGTCCGGAACTGGCGTTGACGATTTTTCATCCCAAGACGGCGCTGCACGACGGGGGAGTGATCCTTTCGGGAGAGCGGTTGGTGGCGGCGGCGTGCGTTTTTCCGGTGAGCCAGAGCGAGATTCCGGACCGCTCGATGGGATTGCGGCACCGGGCCGGGATCGGGCTGACCGAGGAGACCGACGCGGTCACGATCGTGGTGAGCGAGGAGACCGGCGCGGTCTCGATCTGCGTCGATGGCCGGATCGAGCGGAACCTTGAAGAGGCGGAATTCCGGAAGAGGCTGGACGAGATTTTCCTGAGCGATGAGCGCCCTGATGAAGAAATGGTTTCTGAGGAACTGGATAGCGAAAATCGCCTCGCTCCTGCTGGCGATCGCTCTCTGGTATCTGATTGACCAACATCTCCGGAAGAACCGGTTGTTCGAGCTGTTTCCCGCTGAAGGGGAGTCGCGGACTCCGACTGGTGAAACCGTCCCGCCGCGGGAGGATTTTTGAGGAGGAGGCCGGTGAAGGGGTGGATTGTGACCGGGACCGACACGGGGGTTGGGAAGACGCATTTTTGTTGTCTGTTGTTGAGGGCGTTGCGGGAAGCGGGACTGGATGCGGCGGGGTGCAAGCCGGTGTGTTGCGGGGGGCGGGACGACGTGGCACGGCTCGCGGAGGCGGGCGGGTCGCCGGGGGACCTCGACGAGGTGAACCCGGTCTGGTTCGAGGCGCCGGTGGCGCCGGCGGTGGGAGCCGAACTGGAAGGCCGGACCGTCGATCTGGATGGCCTGCGCGGGCACATCGAGGCCGTTGCGGCCCGTCGGGAGGTGGTGGTCCTCGAGGGAATCGGCGGGTGGGAGGTGCCGCTGACGCCGGAGGCGACGTTTGCGGACTTTGCGGCCACCCTCGGTTGGCCGGTGGTTCTGGTGGCGGCCAACCGGCTGGGGGTGTTGAATCATGCTCTGCTGACGCAGGGGGCGATCCGGGGCCGGGGGCTCATGCTCGCGGCGTTGGTGCTCAACCATCTCGACGAGGAGCGGGACGTGGCGATGGTGACCAACCGGGCCGTGCTGGCGGAACGGATGAAGGATGTGTTCCTGCTCGAGCTGATGCCGGACCAGGACCGGTTGGAGCCGCGGCAGAGGGACTTTTTTGCTGAAAATTCGGTTCGGGGTGGCAGGGTGGGGGCGTGAGCACAGCGGTCGATGTGGTCCCGGATGAAGCGGGGCATTTTGGGAAGTATGGCGGCATGTTCGTGCCGGAGACCCTCATGGCGGCGCTCCGGGAGTTGACGGAGGAGTATGAGTCGGCGCGGCGCGATCCGGCCTTCCGGGAGGAGATGGACGGCCTTCTTGCCGATTACTGCGGACGCCCCACCCCCCTGTATTTCGCGGAGCGAT
>CAYPUM010000163.1:0-7896 GCA_964413545.1 uncultured Roseibacillus sp.
ATTGGCATGGTTGGAGGCAAGCGCGGCGACGCAGGCGATGAACCCGGAATGGCGCCCCATCACCTTCACCACTCCGATTCCGTTGGGCGCCCCCTGCGCCTCGCGATGCGCTCCGTTCAGCGCCTCCACCGCCTTCGAGGCCGCCGTCACGAATCCGAAGCTCTGGTCCATCCACTTGAAATCGTTGTCGATCGTCTTGGGCACCCCGATCACCCCGATGGGCAGCTCCCGGCGCCTGATCTCATCGCAGATCTCCAGCGCCCCCCGCATGGTGCCGTCTCCCCCGATCACGAACAGCACGTTAATCCCGTGACGGACCAGACCGTCCACCATCGCCTCCGCGGTCTGCGCCCCGCGCGATGCTCCAAGGATGGTTCCGCCGCGCTCGTGGATCTCGGAGACGAGGTCCGGAGTGAGTTCCATCTGCAGCCCTTCCGTGACCAGCCCGCGGTAGCCGTACTGAAACCCCACTATCCGTTGCACGCCGTAGTGATAGCGCGCGCTCATCACGATGTCGCGGATCACATTGTTGAGGCCGGGGCACAAACCGCCGCAGGTCACGACGCCGATCGTGGTCCTCCCGGGATCGAAGAACAACTTGCGCCGCGGCCCGGCCAGTTCGAAGGCGGGCGCCTCTTCGACGGGAAGACCTTCCTTCAGCAGGCGGTCCGCCCGGTCGTCCGCGAGCACGCGCTGGGAACCGTCCCGGAACCGGACTCCCGCTTCCCCCTTCTCATCGAGGCGTTCCAACAAGGGGGAGGCGGTCTTCCGCTCCCCAAGGGATTCCACTACACAATCGTTTTTCGAAGGCATCGTTCCGCGGCCGCCCGGCGCGCCGACCATGCCGTCCGCCGCCGCCGGAGTCAAAGCCATTGGAGCATTGCCCGCGACTCCCGCCCTCCTCGCTGGAGGTCATTCGACAAGGTCTGCGTGCAAGCGCATACTGAACATCCAACACTCAACAGCCAATGTCCAAGGACAAGAACAGGGACCCGCTGGGACGGAAGAGCGGCGCGTGGGAGTCCGATGTCCGGTTGGATATTCCTTGTTGGATGTTGGATATTCCAGATCCCCTCGCCCCGACAGCTTTTCGAGCAGGGTCTGGCTACCGTCCGTCCTGCGCCTTGACCGGCCGCGGAACTCCCTTCCACTCCCGCGATTGATACGGGAGGCGAAATCGGCATAGGCTGCGCCATGGATTCCCCGGAGCGGAGAACAGGGTCCGGGCGCCGGCCGGACGGCGTCATGACGGTCGGGCAACTGGTGCGGCGGATGAGGAACGTGCTCGAAATCGAGATCGGGGAGGTCTGGGTCGAGGGGGAGGTTTCGAATCTCCGGAGGCAGGCCAGCGGACATTACTACTTTTCGCTGAAGGACGAGAACTCGCAGGTGAGTTGCGCGATGTTCGGCGCCCGGCGGCGGCAAGGCCACGCCGCGCTCGAAGACGGGGCCAAGGTCCGGGTCTTCGGAGAGGTGACGCTCTATGAGGCACGAGGGGCGGCGCAGGTGGTGGTGCGGCGGGTGGAACCCGCCGGACTGGGCGATTTGCAGGCCCGTTTCGAGGCGCTGAAGAAGAAGTTGCTCGAAGAGGGGCTCTTCGCGGAGGAGATCAAGAAGCCGCTGCCCGCCTTTCCGATGATGATCGGGCTGGTGACCTCCGGGACCGGGGCGGCCTTGCAGGACATCGTGAACGTCTTGTCGCGCCGGGCCCCGTGGGTGACGGCGGTTCTGTATCCGGTGCAGGTGCAGGGGCACGGAGCAGAGGCTGGAATCGCGCGCGCCATCGAAGAATTGGGGGACCCCGAACGGTATGGACTGCCGCGCTGCGATGTGATCATCGCGGGGCGCGGGGGCGGCTCGCTCGAGGACCTGTGGAACTTCAACGAGGAAGTGGTGGCACGGGCCATCCATGCCTGCCCGATTCCGGTCGTTTCGGCGGTCGGCCACGAGATCGATTTCACGATTGCGGATTTCGTGGCGGACGTCCGGGCGCCGACGCCGAGCGCCGCAGCGGAGCTGGTGGTCCCATCCCGCGACGACTTGCGGGAGCGCTTGCTGAGACTGCGGGAAGCCATGCGCCGGCCGGTGCGCGAACGGATGCGGCAGGCCGGGAACCTCCTGCGCATGGCAAGGCGCGGGACGCTGGCGCGGGATGCGGAGAGGGTCCTGCGGGAGCCGATGCTGCGGCTCGACGAGTTGCGCTCCGGCATGATCCGGACCGCGCGGGAGCGGCTCGGCGAGTTGTCGATGCGCGTCGCCGGCCGGCGCGCGACATGGCGCGCCCTGCACCCGCTCGTCGTCGTCGAGCAGCGCCGGCGGGGACTCCGGCAGTTCGAGGCCCGCTTCGTGCAGTTGGCAAGGCACAAGATCGAGCGGCTCGAACAGCGGCTCGAGCGGTCAAGGAAGTTGCTCAAGACGCTCGGCCCCGAGTCGGCCTTCGAACGCGGGTTCTCGATCACGATGACCGAAGACCGCCGCCTTGTGACGAACCCCCGGCAGGTCGAAGCTGGACAGCGCATCCAAACCAGGACGGCGGGAGGAACGCTGTGGAGCTCGGTCGAGGGAGAGGCGGGGTGATCAAGCTGGTTTTCAAGGATTCCCACGTGCTCCCCTGAAGCTTGACCAGGATCGAACGGCCCGTCATACCCGGCGCGCTTCGCGATGAACATCCACGAGCATCAGGGCAAGCAGCTCTTCGAACGGTTCTCGGTGCCCACCCCGCGCGGGGGGGTGGCCGGAACCCCGGAGGAAGCCGCCACGGCGGCGCGCGAGATCGGCGGCGCACGGCTGGTCGTCAAGGCGCAGGTGCACGCCGGGGGACGCGGAAAGGGAACCTTCAAGAGCGGATTCCAAGGCGGAGTGCGCCTCGTCGAAACCCCCGCCGAAGCACGGGAGGTGGCCGGCAAAATGCTCGGCGAAACACTCGTCACCGTGCAGACCGGCGAGGCCGGACGGCTGGTGCGCAAGGTGATGGTCGCGGAAGCCGTCGAGATCGCCCACGAATACTATCTTGCGATCCTGATGGACCGGGGCGCGGCGGCCCCGGTGATCGTGGCCTCCACCGAGGGCGGGGTGGACATCGAAGAGGTGGCGGCCAGGTCCCCGGAGAAGATCCTGCGGCAGACGGTGCATCCGCTGGCGGGCTTGCAGGCCTACGAGGGGCGCAAGCTCGCGGCCGGCCTCGGATTCAAGGGAGAGCAGGCCCGGCAGTTCGGAAAGCTCCTCGCAAATCTTTTCCGTCTCTTTCTTGATTGCGATTGCTCGATGGTCGAAATCAACCCGCTGGTGGCAACCCCGGACGGGCGGGTCCTCGCATTGGACGCCAAGTTCGGCTTCGACGACAACGCCCTCTTCCGGCAGCCCGAAATCGCCGCCATGCGCGACCTTGACGAGGAGGACCCGCGCGAGGTCGAGGCCTCGAAGCACGAGCTGAACTACATCGGCCTCGAGGGCAACATCGCCTGCCTCGTCAACGGGGCGGGACTCGCCATGGCCACCATGGACATCATCAAACACTGCGGCGGCGAGCCCGCGAACTTCCTCGATGTGGGCGGCGGCGCCTCCCGGGAACAGGTGGCGGCCGCCTTCAGGATCATCCTTTCGGACCCCGGAGTGCGCGGCATCCTCGTCAACATCTTCGGCGGGATCATGGATTGCGACGTCATCGCGCACGGCGTGGTGGAAGCCTGCAGGGAGACCGGCCTGTCGCTGCCCCTCGTGGTGCGCCTCGAAGGAAACAACGTGCGGGCCGGAAAGGACACCCTCGAAGCCAGCGGACTGAACATCACCCCGGCCCGCGACCTCGCGGACGCCGCCCGGAAGGCGGTGGCCGCCATCGGGGAAGCAATGTGTTGAGAACCCTGCGAAATGGCCATCCTCGTCGACGAAAATACCAAGGTCCTGGTACAGGGCATCACGGGCGGCTTCGGCGGGCGGCACGCCGCCCTGAGCCTCGACTACGGAACGCGGTTGGTGGCGGGAGTGACACCCGGCAAGGGCGGGCAGCGCTTCGAGCACGACGGGCGCGCGGTGCCGGTGTTCGACACCGTGGCGGAAGCGGTCCGCGAGACCGGCGCCACGGCCTCCGCCGTCTTCGTGCCCCCCGCCTTCGCGGCCGACGCCATCCTCGAGGGCGCCGACGCCGGCCTCGATCTGGTGGTGGCCGTCACGGAGGGCATCCCGGTGCGCGACATGATGAAGGTGAAGGCCGCCATGGCCGGATGCGCGACGCGCCTCGTCGGACCAAACTGCCCCGGAGTGGTCACTCCGGGACGCGGCCCGGACTCGCACGGCGGTTGCCGGATCGGGATCGCGCCGGGGTACATCCACCGCCGGGGCCGGGTCGGCATCGTGTCGCGCTCCGGCACGCTCACCTACGAAGCGGTCTGGCAGACCACCCGCCTCGGATACGGGCAGAGCACCTGCGTGGGCATCGGGGGCGATCCCGTCAACGGCACCTCGCACCTCGAGGCGCTGCGGCTCTTCAACGACGACGACGAGACCGAGGCCGTCATCATCATCGGAGAAATCGGCGGCTCCGCCGAGGAAGAAGCCGCGGCATGGGCCGCCGAGCACTGCCGCAAACCGATCGCGGCCTTCATCGCGGGAGCCACCGCGCCCCCCGGCCGGCGCATGGGACACGCCGGCGCCATCATCTCCGGAGGCAAGGACACCGCCCATGCAAAAAAGGCAGCCCTCCGCAAGGCGGGCGTCGCGGTGGCCGAAACACCCGTCGAAATCGGCGAAACCCTCGGGAAGGCCGCCGGGTGGTGAACGCAAACTCAACCCCGCGTGGGTCAAGAACGCGGGACGCCATCGGGACTGCAAATGACGAAAACTTTCGGGGGATTCAGGACTTTGCGTGTGCCGAAAACGGGATGAAATCAACCCCGTGCCCGTGCCGATGCTGAACCGCTGGCTCTCACGCGTCCCATTGCTGGGACCGGTGGCGGGATGTGTGGCGGGAATCCTCATCGCCCAAGCGGGATGGGGATGGGGATGGGCGGCGGTGCTCGCCATCCCGATGGCGGTGCTCGCGGCCCGCCGGCGCTGGAACGCCGCCGCGGCGCTCGCCGGAATCGCGCTCTTCTGGTGGCTCCACGGCTCGCAGCTCGACCTCGAAGCGCGCACCGCGGAGCGGGCCGCCGCGGCCGGCCGAAACGTGGTCACGATCGAAGGAACCCTGATGGCGCTTCGCGACGAAGAGGGATTCCTTCCCCGGGGGCTGCTGCGTCTCGCTGACGGGGACAATCCAGATCCCGGCGGGGGCCGGGTGGGGGTCCACGGGCTTCCGGAAGCCGTTCGCCCCGGCGACCGGCTGCGGCTCCGCGGCTGCTTCGAGGTTCCCGGCCCGCCGCGCAACCCGGGCCAGTTCGACCGCTTGCATTGGTTGCGGAGCCGCGGGATCGCGGCCGAGTTCGAGGCCTCCGCGGTCCGGGTCGCCGGACGACCCGATCCGTGGCTCGCGGCACACCGCATCGCTTGGGAGGCGCGGCTCGATATCCGGCGGCGCCTTGCCACGGGCCTCGACGAGCACGGGACCGGGGCGGCCGTCATCCGGGCCCTCGTGCTCGGCGATCGCTCCGGCGGGGACCCGGAAGTGTTCGACGCCTTCCGCGAGAGCGGCACGATGCATTTGTTTGCGGTGAGCGGCCTGCACGTCGGACTGGTGGGGTTCATGGCGTGGGGGGTGCTGCACCTTTTTCCGGTTCCGCGGAGCCGGGGGCTCTGGATGGTGCTGGCGGCGATGTGGTGCTACGCCATGGTGACCGGTCTGCGGCCTCCGGCGTTGCGGGCCTCGCTCATGGCAACCGCCTTGCTGGCGGGATTCGCGGTGAAGCGCCGCCCGGTGCTGGCCAACAGCCTCCTTGCAAGCATGCCGGCGGTGCTGGTGATGGACTCCTTCCAGCTTCGCCAAGCCGGTTTCCAGCTTTCCTACGTGGTGGTGGCGACCATCATCCTGTTGGCGCCGTTCCTTTACCGGCGGGTCGAGCCGTGGGTGCGGATCGATCCTTTCCTCCCGCGGCCCCTTTTGACGACGTGGCAGCGCCGCCGTCATGCGGCGCGCCGGCAAGGCGCGGGCCTTGTGGTGGTGTCCTGCGCGGCGTGGTGCGGGTCGCTTCCGCTCATCGCGCTGCACTTCGGCATGGTGACGCCGGTGGCGGTGCTGGCCAGCGTGGCCCTCATCCCGGCCGCCTTCGCGATGCTCGTCCTCGCCTTCGCAGGACTCGCGTTGGGATCGATCTGGCAGCCGCTCGGGGCCGCCGTGAACCGGGTCAACGACTGGCTGGCGGTCCGGACTTATGAAACGGCGCGCGAGATCAGCAAGCTGCCCGGTAGCCATTTCATGTGCCGCCGGCCGGACTGGACCGGTGGACTGGTGGTCTTCGACCTGCCTCACGGCGACGCAGCCGTCTATTGCGGGGCGGGCGGCGGTCTCCTGATCGACGGCGGCGACGAACGGCAGTTCCGATTCATTGTCCGGCGCGCCCTGCACGGAACCGGGACGCAAATCGACTCGCTGGCGCTGACCCACCCCGACGGCGGCCACGCGGGGGGACTGACGACGGCCCTCCGCGAGTTCCCGGTGCGCCAGATCCTCCTGCCGGTCGAGGACGCCGGCAGCCCGGCCTTCCGGCGGCTTCGCCTCGAGGCGGCCCGGCGCGGCTGCCGGGAAGTGCAGGCCCGCCCCGGCGCCCGCCACCCGCTCGATCGCGGCGCCACCCTCGAAGTGCTCCGGGCCGCGCCGGACGTCCGCGGCGGCCTCGCCGACGACCGGGGCATGGTGTTGCGCCTCGACTGGCACGGCTGGCGCATCCTTCTCACCGGCGACGCCGGCTTCGAGATCGAAAAGGAACTCCTCGCGCGGGGGGCCGACCTCCGCAGCGACGTCTGGATCATGGGCCGCCACCGAACCGACTTCACCGGCCACCTCGAATTTGTCGAGGCCGTCGACCCGCGCATCATCCTGGCCGACGAGGAAGCGTTCCCTCCCGAACTGCGGCTGCCCTCATGGTGGGTCGACGCCCTCGCGCGACGCGGCATCGACCTCTGGCGCCGCCCCGAAACCGGCGCCGTGGTCCTCCATGCCTCCCCCCGACGCCTCGATCTGCAAAGCGTCCTCGACCCGCGCCGCATCCGCGCCATCGAGAGCGTGGAATAGGGAAATCCCCGGCCCCAGTTGACAAAGCACCGGCGAGGCAAGCCTCAGAACATGTTTCGGAAGTCGTCAGTCCGGAGGGAATCGACGGGGCGGGCTGACGCCTGATCCCCAAACCCTCCCACCTCGGCCGAGCTTCTCCGGGAAAACTTGACCGGTTTGCAACGAGTTCCGGAGTTCACAGCCCCGGCGGGACGCCGACGCTCGGCGCTTGACGCGCCTCGCCCCGCCCATGACTCTCTCCCGCAACCGATCGGAGGCTATTTTGGAACTGAAGGAAATCCGGCAGATCGTGGCGCTCATGAACCAGCATGGGCTCTCCCTGTTTCATCTCGAGAAGAAGGACTTCACCATCAAACTCAAGAAAGGGATGGATCTCGGGGAGTTGCGCGAGATCCTCGCCGTGCGTTCCCCGGGGCTCGCCGTCCCGGCGGAGCCGGAAACCGTGGGCGGCAAAACGCACACCGCTGCCCCTGAAGAGCCGGTCGACGACCACCGCATCATCGCCTCCCCGATGGTGGGCACCTTCTACCGCAAACCCACCCCCGACGCCGAGGAGTTCGTAAAGGTGGGCGAAAACGTCGCCGAAGGCCAGACACTCTGCATCATCGAGGCCATGAAGGTCATGAACGAGATCAGGGCCGAGAACGCCGGCGTCATCGCGGAGATCTGCGTCGAGGATGCCACCCCGGTGCAGTACGGGGACGTCCTCTTCCGCATGAAGTAGCGCCCCGGGG
>CAYPUM010000164.1:0-7873 GCA_964413545.1 uncultured Roseibacillus sp.
CGGCCCACGGAACTCAACCTTTTCATCAACTCCATAACCGTGCCAAAATGGTTGGGGCCGGGAAGGAGGATGCGGACCTGCGGAAGTCCGAGCCAGCTCTCCACCACGGCCCGCGCATCCGCCAACGGGACGGAGGCGTCCCCGAGGTTCGGGTTGGTCGCGATGCGCACAAACCCGAACAGGATCTCGTGAGGCAATCCGATCAACTCCGATCCGGCCACCGATGCTTGCCACCATTGCTTCGCCTTTCCATGCTGCGCACAATGGGGATTATACGCATACAGAAGCAGATTGAGATCGGGAAGAATCATTGGCGCCGGGTCCTTGCTGCGGGTCACGGGTTCAATTCGCGAACCGTCTCGTCGTCGTCCCACGCGTCAGCCAGTTGGTTGAAATTCGCATCGGCGAGGCCAACAGGGAATGGTTTCCGAAAGAGGGCTTTGATTTCAACCGGCGTTCCCCGCTTCCCCAACGCGGAACGAACAGCCTCGTTCAGGACCCTCTTGAACGGCTTGCCGGTCCGCTCCATTTCTTCTCGCAGCAGGATCTCGGTGTCCGGGTCGATGGTCACGGTCGTCCTCATGCCGACACCATGGCTGCGATTCAGCTTGCTGTCAAGATTGCAGAAGATTTGGCATTCAGGATGCCTGCTCCTTCCGGGTCCGTTTCATTCGGCGGCGATCCACAGCGGGTTGATCCCGAGGCTTCTCGATGCCGGCCGGAAGCCGGAGAACCTCTTGCGCCGGCCCCTTGCTGGCACCCTTGAGCGCCACTCCTACTGGGGTAAGCTTTCAAGCGACCCGCCTTTATCGGGGGGGCAGGTGCAATCAGTCATGGGCGCCGGAGGCGGTTTCGCGGAGGAGCCGCTGAAAGGTCTGCAGATCTTCGAAGATCCTCGCGCGACCTTCGAGCCAGCATTCGATCGAGACGGCCAGATCCTGATCGATGACCGCCAGCAAGGTGAGGGCGCTGGCGGGGTCAATCTTCATTGGTCAGTTCAACTCCATGTTCGCTGATCGCCCTGCGCAGGGCGTCGGAAGCGCGTTCGACCTCCACCAAGTCGACCCTCACGGGCAAGCGCATCAGCAGTTCCCCAAGGCAGGCGAGGTAGCGTTCGGGCGGCAACCCCTCGGTCGCCAGATCGAGATCGGATTGCCAATCCTGTTTGCGGCCGCGGGCCAATGACCCGAACAGCCAGACGCGCCGGGCGCCCCGGGCCTTCAGGAACCGGGCCGCCTCGCGGGCAAAACGGATTCGTTCATCGTCGGGGCGTTCTTGATCTCCTCGTAGCGATGGCGCCGGATCTGATGGGCGGCCGCTTCCCATTCCATGGACGCAAGCTATGTCCGATGCATCGCCCGCGCAAGGCGCAACGACGCGGGAGGCGAGGTCCCCCCGGTGCGTGTTGCGCGTCTCAAATCGCCCCCCCGGGCGGCCTTTTCATCGCCACTCCTTCTGACTCGAGGCGCTGGGCTCCGGCCAACTCCGCCGGGACGGCAGCGTCCGCCAGCCTTCCCTCTGACCCTCACCGATTCTTGTCCCCCTCTTTCGGGACCGGGGCCAGGCGCACGGTGCGGAATTGAATTTCCCCGCCTTCGGACTGGAGGCCGATGGGGCCCGCCACGGTGTCGAGACCGCGGGCCTGGTTGACCTTCTCTCCGTTGAGCACCGCCGTGAGGTCGCCGCCCTGGAGGGTGATCTCGAACGTGTTCCACTCCCCCGGCGCCTTTTCGGCGCCCTTGATCTTCGACACGCCGGTGAGCTTGCCGGTCACTTCTCCCTCGGCGGACACGGCCCGGGCTTCGTCCCCCGCGACGTTGAAGCCGTGAAATCCGTAGACATCGCCCGCCTTGCCGTGCCGGAGCTGCACTTCCGCGCACTTGGGCAGGGCCCTCGGTTCGCCGGCGATCCGCAGCAGGATGCCGCTGTTGCCGGGCTTCCCGCCCGGCGCCCAGCGGTACTCGACCACCAGACGGAAATCCTTGAACTTCTCGCGAGTGTAGAGGTAGCCCATCGGCTCGCCCTTGCAGACCAGGATGCCGTCCCGCACGCTCCACACATCGGCCATCTTCAGATCCGGCTTGACGAGGAAGTGCTCCCACCCGTGCAGGCTCCGGCCGTTGAAGAGGCCGGGTCCGTGCTTGCTGCGGTTCCGCTTCTCCTCGTCGATCTCCCCCACCCTCCGGCGCACGCGCTCGGGCGAGGTTTGCCCGTTGCCGGTGGTCCGGTCGGTCCCGTACCAGTAGGTGGTGGTGGCGTAGTCGATCGAGGCGTCCATCTTCCAGTGCATGAGTTCCATGTTGAACTTCAGGCTCTTGTTGAAGGGGATGCGGTCGAGCATGCGGGTGCGGGTATTCACCGTCTGCCCGAACCGGTGATTGGCCCCGCTCTCGGGCTGCGCGTGAAACGGTCCGCTGAACCGCTCCGAGGTCCCCCAGGCGTATCCGAAGTAGTCCTCGGTGCCGGTTCCGAAGTGCGAGGGGAACGACTCGCCGTCCACATGGATCTTCTCATCGCCTTCGCCCCACCAGTTGCCCTTGGGTCCCGGCCAGGGCCGGTTGAAGACGACCATGGTGTCGCCGGCGTAGACGCCCTTCCCGCCGACGGTGAGGTAGTTCCATTCCTCGCCCTTGAGGAAGTCGTTGCCGAAGACGGAAATGTGGTTCTCGCCCCGCCAGGTGCTGTTGAAGTAGAGGCTGCGGTCCGTCCACTCCCAGTCCGCCACCCCGATGCCGGCCAGTTCGACCGTGACCGGTGCCGTGCCGTGATTGCGGATGACCACCGCCGCCGTCTCGCGGAACGGCATCGGCCACCAGCACGTCATCCATCCGTCATCCTCGACCCGCCTCCACCAGCCCTGAAACGGGTTGAGACCCGGCCCCGTCCCGAAGAACCCGCCGAGCGGCGCCCATACCCGCTGCCGTCCGTCGAAGTTGGCGATCAACACGGTCGATCGCAGGGCCTGCCGGAGGTCGTCGGCGCTTATCTTCACCCTGAGCCGGCCGATCGCGCCGCCGCCGGAAACATCCCGGGAAAGGAACTCGCCCGGGGCGAGCGTCTTCCTGCCGCCCTCGACGGTTCGCGCGATCGGCAGGGCGTTGTTCCCCGGCTCGATCAGTTCCCGCTGCACCCTGGCCAGCAACTCCGCGTTGGTCTTCAGGCCGGCTTTGGTGAACGTCTTCACGTCCGTGCCCTTCGGATACTGCACGTAATTGATGTTGTAGTAGATGTTGTCCCCGAACTTCCGGGTCTCCCGGGCGTTCTTCCCGTCGTAGGTGACCTTGCAGTGCTTGGCGAAGGGGATCGGAAGGTAGAGATTGCACCCCCGCGAGCGCATCGCGGCCAGGGGCGGCCCCACCGGTCCGCCCGGTTTGCCGCCGATCAACTGATCCCCCTTGCCCTCGAGGGCGGGCTGATCAGAGCCGTCGAGATACACCCGGATCGTCCCGTCGAACTTGTACTGGGTGATCCACCACCGCACGATGGCGCCCGGCCCGTCAACGTCCATCATCACCCACTCGCGCCGGCCGTCCACCTCCTCAACGCGGACGAACTGCGAGTAGTCGTCGGTGGAAAACCACTCCGGTTGGGTGGGATCCTTCGAGACCGGGTTGTAACTGCTCGCCTGTTTGCAGGCAAAGCCGGGCTCGGGGAACTCGGCGATCGCGGCGCGATCGAGCATCCCGGCAAGTAACCCGCCGAAACTCACCGATTCCTCCGCGCCCCGCGTCGCGGCCGGATGAATCAGCAAAGCCAGTAGAAATATGCGCGGCAGTCGGTTCGTCATGGCAGTTTGTCTTGGTTTCCCGGAATCGTCCTCGCGTGCGGCAGGAACTCGATACCAGCTCAGCGTCGTCACCAACCCGGCGCGCATTCCATGCGCCCCCTCATACGCCGCAGAGCCGGCAGTACTTCCTGAACAGTTGCAAAAAATCTCCTTTTCCTGCCTGTCCGGGACCGGAACTTCGCTTCCTTCATGAGCGAAGCAGCCTTCGTAATCCGTTTTCGTCAGCCGGTCTGAAGATTGCGCTCGCTGACCGCTCTGCTCCCGCGGCAGGCGCCGGGTGAGAGTCCCATTTGCCTGCGGAAGAAGGTGGTCAGGCCGTGCAACACCTTCACCGCCTCATGCCCGACGCGCGCCGCATCGGTCCGCACCCTCGAAATCGCCGGATCCGCAAGCGTCCATGAGTCAACTTTCCGGCCCGGAGATCCCTTGACCGGGGGCGATGGTGATCTCGGCGGGGTTCATCCTGGCGGCGGCGACATTCCTGCCAAGGGCGTCCGGGTCAACGGTGTTGCCGGCAACCACGACGTTCCTGCAGGCCTCGAAGGTGAGCATCGCCTTGCGGCCCTGCCACGGCCGGTAGAGGTCGTTGTGCATGATCGTGTTGTTCTTGATCTCGAGGCCGTCCACGCTCAACGCGTAGAGGACCGAGTAGTCGAAGACATCGAACTCGTTGCCAATGATGCGGATGTTGCGGTGGAAGGGGCGCTCCGGGTCGACTTTCGGAATGATCGGCAAAATGCTGATGATCCCCTCGCCGAACTGGTACCAGCTCGTCAGACAGCTCGGATGGAACCTGTTGCCCTTGATGAGGACGTCCCGCACCGCGCCGGACTCGTACCAGCCGTTGGCGTCGCCCGCGATCAGGATGGCGGCGCCGCTCGATACGAAGTCGTTGTCCTCGATGACCACCTTGCCGGGAGTGGAGACCAGCAACCCGCGGGCCCGGCAGCTTCCGAACCAGCAGTTGCGGACGGTGAAATCCGGCGCCCAAGTCAGGTTCTCAAGCGCGTCGCCGGGCTTCAGGTCGAAAGTGACGACGTCGTTGAAGACGACCTCGAAGTGGTCCCGGTCGATCTTGCGGAACGACTTGAGGACGCCCTCGCCGATGGTGGCCATCGACTCGTGGTCGATGAAGCCGACCTTGTCGCCGGGGCGGCCCCACTTCATGCCGGTGCTCATGCCGTGAACAAACCTGCAGACGAGGCGGGCCGGGTCCTTGCGCTCGAGCACCTTCACGCTGGTGCCGTGGACGTTGATCGGATCGTCCATGAGGCCCTCGAACCGGCAGTTCTCGACGACGATGTGGCCGCGGCAGTTGGAGACCTGAAAGCCGTCAGCATGGCCCGACTGGTACCGGCCCTTGGCGTAGTTGGGCATCACATTGGCGCGGCGCAGCGTGATGTTCTCGCTGTACTGCCCGAGGAACCCGAGCCCGGCGGCGGTGAAGAGATTGACATCCTCAAACAGGATGTCCTTCGAACGGTAAATGAACACGCCGGCGTGGTCGCGGGCGCTGTGACGCATGATAAGGATGTTGCCCTCTTCCGGCTTGCGCTCGAACTCGTGGCTCAACCGCACCAGGCCGCCGTCGATCTCCCTCGCGGTGTATTTGTTCCAGCCCCCGCCCAGCGGGCTGTCGCCGCTCTGTTGCGGAATGAGGCGGGTCTCGGCGTCGAACTCCATGCATCCCCACCATGGGCTCTCCCAGCCTTCGCCATGGAAGACGATCTTGCCCCCGACGATCTTGAACGGCGACTCCTCCTTGTTGATGCGGATGTCGACATGGTCGTCGGCGGCCTTCTCGATCTTCGCTTGGGCGACGAACGGGATGTCCCAGTCAAGGTTGAGGCCCCGCACCGTGATGTCGGCGCAGTCTTCGAGGGTCAGCGGCTGCATGCGGCCGTGGAAAACGAACTCGCTGCCGTTGCCCTTGATCGTCAGGCCCTTGATCTTGCGGAGCACGATCGGGCAGGTCTTCGGGTTGTTGTCGGTGGTGTTGGACTCGAAGTAATCAATCTCCTCGCTGTGTTCGGCGCGGAAGTCGTACCGGCCCTTCGGGAAAACCAAGGTGGCAGGGAGTTGCTTGCGGCACGCCTCGATGGCGGCGCGCACCCCCCGGACCGCGTCCCTGCCGCTATCCGGCTCAACGCCGAAATCGGCGACGCTGATCACCTTGCGAGGGGGATCGGGCCGCTGTTGGTAGCGAAGGAACGCCACGCCGTCGGGCGCAATCCGGAAGGTATGCCTGCCGGCCGCCGGCATCTCCTTGTTCGCCCAGAGGTCGGTCAAAACCACCTTGCGCTCCGGGTCGAGGCCGAGTTGGCGGAGGTCCAACTCGATCTCGGCGGGATCTTTCGGGTCGCGGTTGAAGACCCCCAGCCAGCCGCGGCCGGGGGCGCCGCGTTCGGGAGTCTTCCAGACGTCGATCTTGCCCTCGCGGTGCGCGAGCTTGCCGATCACGGCGTTGCTGTTGCAGGCAAGGATGCCGGGATGCTTGAACAGGGAAAGCGAGAACTCGTCCATGTCGTAGAGCACGCCGCCAAGCATCAGCGGCGAGGCGGCCAGCGCCCGCTGGACCATGAAAGTGCGCTTCTGGTCTTCACTGAACTTGCATTTCCAGCCGCCCTTCTCGTTGACGACATAGAGCCGGCCGAACGGCACCATGTCCATGTCAAGAAAACTGCCGGCCTCGGGGCCGGCGTAGTCCTGCATCGCCTCCCAACGGCGAAAGGTCTTCTCAAGGGCGCCGCGGTTGTCCCAGATGTCGCTGGTGATGCGAACCATGTTGGCCTGCTGGTAGGCGTCGCTGTGGTCGACATTGATGTGGTCGCCGGGCGACAGGCTCAGGATCATCGGACGGGCCCGCCGGGCGATCGCCCTGGCCGCCGCGGTCACCTCGGGAGGGCTCGGCACCATGTCGTCGAACTTGATGAAGTCGACCCCCATGTCCGCATACTTCCGGATCAGGCCATCATAATACTCCTGGGCGCCGGGCTTCGACATGTCGACGCCGTAGTTCCACCACGGCTTCACCGCCCAGCCGCAGTAGGACTTCCTGTTGACGATGTCGTCCATGCGGTACTTCGTCCCCTCGACCGGCATGTTCTCCTCGACGGCCCGGCGGTTGATCCCGCGCAGCAGCCAGATGCCGAACTTGACGCCCTTCGAGTGGGCGTAGTCGATCGTGTGCTTCAGTCCCTTCGGGAAGAAGTGCGGGTGGGACTCCGGCCGGCCGAACTCGTCGAGCGCGATGGAGATCCCCTTGCCCCTCCCGGAGAGAAACCAGCCATTGTCGACGGTCACGGTGTCGTATCCGTGTTCGAGCAGGTTCTCGGCGAGGAAGTCGATGTTCTTGTGCAGTTCCTCCTGGGTAACGGCGATGCTGTATCCGGTGTAGCTGTTCCAGCCGCGTGGCGGGGTGAGTTGCCGGGTGGCCGGCGCGGGGCCGTCCGGACTGCGGGTCGGGTGAGCCGGGGATTCCGCGGGGCTACGCGCCGCGCCAATCAGAGTGAAGGCAAGGACGATAAAGGCGGCACGTCGACCGCGGGGCCGGCGAGAAACTCCGCCGGCGCGGCCCGTCAGACTGTGGATGTGTTCTTTCATCACGATGTGAGTGGAGGGTTGCGATTTCATGGCGCGTTGGCGGGATCAGCGGGCGCTTCGATCGTGAATGGGCCCGGCTGATAAACGGAGTCTGACGACTATTCTTGCAATTACCTTCTTGAACTTCGAAACCGGTCGATGCCCGGGAACGCATCCAGACGGGCCCTCGTGTGGAGTGCGGCGGCAAGCGTAGCAGCTTGCCCGTCGTAGCCCGCAGGGCGAAGTCGGGCGACACCGCCTTGGCGGAGCGCGGTCCGTCACCCCATGCGCCGCCGCCGCTTTCCCGCCGGGACGGTGCCGGCATCGGTCCGTTCCACCATCATACGATGAACCGCACCGCGGAATCTCAATACGCAGAATGCGTGACCTCAGAGCTGACCAACCCGAACCCGCCGGAACCGCAGGAATTCTCACCTGACCCCTCTCCCCAGGTGGCAAACGACGCGACAGCACGGGCGCGGCGGCGGCCCCCACGCCCCCCCC
>CAYPUM010000165.1:0-7845 GCA_964413545.1 uncultured Roseibacillus sp.
CAACCGTTCTCCCGCTATGCGGGATCACTGACAACGACTGATTCCCGACCCCAACCAGCCAATCGCCCGGGGCGAGGGACGGCGCCCTTGCCGTTTCATGCGGGATGCGGGAGCGACGGGCGGCGCGGAGGCGCCCGCGGCGTTACGCGGAGGCGGCCTTGGAGGCGGCGGGGAGGTGGGGGAGGATTTTGTTGATGGCGGCGGCGGAGGTCAGGCCGTGCTTTTCGCGGAGGATGGAGACCTTGCCGTGTTCGATGAACTGGTCGGGCCAGCCGATGCGTTCGACGGGGGTGAGGATGCCGGAGTCGTGGAGGAGTTCGATGACGGCGGCGCCGAAGCCGTTGACGAGGGCATGGTCCTCGAAGGTGCAGACCACCTTGCAGCGTCGGGCCACGCTGGTGAGGAGATCGGCGTCGAGGGGTTTGATGAAACGGGGGTTGACGAGGGCGACCGAGAACCCCTGGGAGACGAGTTGGAGGCGCGTTTCGGCGGCCAGTTCGAAGAGGTGGCCGAGACCGACGAGTGCCACGTCATGGCCGTCTTCGACGAGTTCGCCCTTGCCGATTTCGAGGCGGATGGGGTGTTGCTTTGGCTTGGCGCCGGTGCCGGGGCCGCGGGGGTATCGGATTGCGATGGGGCCGTGGTCGTAATCGGCCATGGTTCGGAGCATGTCGACGAATTCCTCTTCGTCCTTGGGCTGCATGTGGACGAGTCCGGGGATGTGGCGGAGGAATCCGATGTCGAAGAGTCCGTGGTGGGTGGGGCCGTCGTCGCCGGACAGCCCGGCCCGGTCCATGCAGAGGCGCACCGGAAGGTTCTGCAGGGCGATGTCGTGGATCACCATGTCGTAGGCCCGCTGCATGAACGTCGAATAGATGGCGAGGAACGGCTTGACGCCGCGGGTGGCGAGGCCGCAGGCGAAGAGGGCGGCGTGTTCCTCCGCGATTCCGACGTCGAAGTAGCGTTCCGGGATCTCGTTTTTGAACGTGTCGAGTTTGGTGCCGCCCGGCATGGCGGCCGTGATGGCGGCGATCCCGGGGTCGCTCTTGGCGAAGCCGGTGACGGTGCGGCCGAAGATCTCGGAATAGGTGGGGAGGGCGGGGGCGCTGGTGGAGCCGTCTTCGATGTTGTAGGGGCCGAGGCCGTGGAACTTGCCGGGCTTTTCGAGGGCGGGTTGGTATCCGCGGCCCTTCTCGGTGATGATGTGAAGCACGACCGGCTCCTCCTGGCGCCGGAGGAACTCGAACGTCTTCACGAGAAGCGGAAGATTGTGACCGTCGATCGGCCCGAAATACCGGAGCCCGAACTTTTCGAACAGGACGTTCGGGAAGAGGAGATTCTTCGCCGACCGCTCGATGCGGTGGGCGAACTTCCGCGCGCTTTCTCCGGCGATGCGCTGGACGAACTCGGCGGCCTTCTGGCGGACCCCGGCATAGGCCGAGTTGGTCTGCAGGGCGTTGAAGTATTTCGCGATGGCGCCGACGTTCTTGTCGATCGACCATTCATTGTCGTTGAGGACGACGATGAGGCGCTTGGTGTTTTCGGCGATGTTGTTGAGGGCTTCGAGGGTTGGCCCGCAGGTGAAGGCGGCGTCTCCCGCCACGGCCACCACATGCTCGTCGGAGCCCTGCAGGTCCCGCCCCGCCGCCATTCCGAGAGCCGCGGAGAGGGCCGTCCCGGCATGGCCGGCGCCGTAGCAATCGTGCTCGGATTCCGATCGCAGCAGAAATCCGTTCAATCCCTGGTATTGGCGGATGGTGTGGATGCGGGTGGCGCGGCCGGTCAGCATCTTGTGCACGTATCCCTGGTGGGCGACGTCGAAGAGGAGCTTGTCGTGAGGGGTGGTGAACACCTTGTGCAGGGCGATGGTGAGTTCCACCACTCCGAGGTTTGGCCCAAGGTGTCCCCCGGTGCGGGCAAGGGTGCAGATGAGGGTTTGCCGGATTTCGTCGGCGAGGGCGGTCAACTGATCGCTGTCGAGGGCCTGAACATCCTTGGGGCCGGCGATGCCGGAAAGAATGGGAGCAGGGACGGAGTCCTGCGGGGCCTTGTTAGAGGAGTCGGATCTCATCGTCTCGTTTCTCGCCGGGGTCGGGGGATCCGGCGGTCCCGGTATCATCACCCTCGCCGGCGGGCGGCTCCAGTTTGTTTTCCGCGGCGGGGCCCACCTCGATCAGCTCGATGCGTTTGCGTGCCGCGGCGAGGATTTGCTCGCAGTGTTGCAGCAGGCGGGCGCCCCGTTCGTAATGGGCGACGAGTTTTTCGAGGGGCAGTTGGTCGTTTTCCATGGCCTCGACGAGTTCTTCGAGTTCACCGAGGTTTTCCTCGAAGGAGCGGGGCGAGGGGGCGCTGGATTCTTTTCTGGGCATGGATCTGAGCGAGTGTCACAGTCCGTCGTAAACCTGCTCGGCGGACCAGTATACGAGAAGATTCTGGAGAAGGCGGACCTGGAAGGGGAAGCGGGCGAGGAGGGACTTCATCTCGTCGTCTTCGAGCGCCAGCACGCCGGGAGGACGCCGGATGGCCTGCGACGCCCAGCCGTCCACCACAAGGGGCGCAAAGCCCTGGTAGTCGCGGAAAACCCCGTGCATCGACTGCATGCCGTGCGAGCTGGGCGAGATGAGGATTCCCGCGATCGGGGTGCCTTGGTCGGCGGCGATCCTTTCGAGCTGTTCGAGTTCGTCGAGCTTGTTGGGGAGCCAGAGGCTGTAACGGTCCGCATACCAAGCCACCGCCCATGGCTGGTCGGAAACGACGATCTCCCGATCATGGACCATCTTCGAGAGTCTCGTATTCAGCGCGCCGGGGTAGTATGGCGGCCAGTGCGGGAATTGAGCTTCCTCCGACAGGCTGGCCTGGATGCGGCGGGGGATCGAGATGAGCAGGGGTCCGGCGCTGAGGAGCACCACCAGGACGAAGTGGGCTTGGGCGAGCTGGGGGAGTTCCGCCGGGAAGCGCAGCCGGCTCCAGAGGATCGCCACAAGGGCCAGACCGTACGCCGCGAAGAGGGGCGCAAAGAGGATGTGGAGCTGGTTGGCGTCCACCTCCTCGGCTCCTCCGGCGAAGAGCGCCATTCCGACCGTCGCAAAAACCCACATCATCAGGAGGCACCACCGGAAGCTGGCGATCGAGCGGCGCTTGAAGGGGTGGACGAGCGCCAGAAAGAACAAGGGGGCCGTCACGATGGAACCGAGATGGACGTAGAGGGTGTTCAGTTGCTCGAAAGCGTTCTTGAGGATGGTGAGAGGCAGGTTGCGGAGTTCGAGGAATGATTCGCTTCCCTCGTAGCTTCGCAGGACGTTGGCCTCGCCCATGCCGAGGCCCTCGTAGAGCGCGAAGAAGGCGGTTCCGGCGGCCGTCCCGGTATGCTGGAAATTGCGCAGGATGGGCCACACCGACAGCGCCAGCATGAAGCCCAGCGTGGCGAGGCCGACCAGTCCTCGCGGACGCAGGAAAAAGGCGGCGTAAAGCGCATAACCGAGGACAATCCATACCGCCAGCCAGTGGGTGAGCGCCAACAAGGCGAAGAAGAACCCGGCGAGGAGGGCCGGGGCCAGCGCCACCCGGTGCTCGGCGGTCGCCTCGACGGCGCGATACGCGAACAGACACGCGCACGAGAAGAGGAGAAGCATGAACATCTGCGGAAGACCCGATTCCGAGAACCGCCAGTTCAGATCGCACAACAGCATCAAGACGGCCGTCACTCCGGCCAGCTTGGTGTCGAAGATGCGCGAGATGAGGAGATAGTTCACGCCGATGGCGAGAAGGAAGCAGATCACGGAACTGGCGGCGATGATGCGGTCGAGGGCGTAGACGGATTCCTTCTCCGGCATGCGCCATTCTTCGGCTTCTCCTCCGCCCACGAGTTTGAGGGCGGCGGCGAGAAAGACCGGGTGCAGGGGGGCATGGTAGGTGTCGCTGCTGGCGAGCAGAAGCGCGGTTTCAGTCTTGGTGGCGTCCTTCGCCATCCGAAGGGCGGCGGGCTTGATGACCTTGGTGGTGAAGCCGTTGCCGCGCTCCAGTTCGCGGGCGATCTGGGCCTGCTCCATGCCCTTGGCGGTGCTCAGGCCTCGGAAGGAGCCGAGGAGTGTCAGGAGGGAGAGGCTGATGAGAAAGAGGAAGAACAGAATCCGCCGGATCAGGACGCCGGCGGAGAAGATACTTTGGTCGGCAATGGTGCTCATGGACGGATCGAATCAGGAATCCTCGGGGGCAAGCGCGAGCATCTTGAGTTTTCGCTGCAAGGTGCGCCGGCTGATGCCCAGCAACTCGGCGGTCTTGGTCCGGTTGCCCCCGGAGCGCGTGAGAGCGTTTCGGATGGCTTGGGTTTCAAGGGCATGCAAGTTAAATTCCTCCCGTGGTGCAAGGCTGTTTTCGGTCGATGGGGGTTTGGGCGGGGATGCTGCCAGTTGGTCGGCCTCGGCCGCCTGCAGGAAGGACGGGAGGTGGCGGAGTTCGATGCGGTCTTCATTGGACATCACCACCCCGTGCTCGATGGCGGTTCGCAGTTCCCGGACGTTGCCGGGCCAGCGGTAGGCGCGCAAGGCTGCGAGGGCCTCGTTGCCGAGGGGTTTGACGGGGCGGCCGTTTTCCTCGGCGAATTCGGCGAGAAAGGCGTTCGAGAGCAGCACGATGTCTTCGGTTCGCTTGCGGAGAGGGGGCATGGTGATGCGGACCACGTTGAGGCGGAAAAAGAGGTCTTCGCGGAACTGGCCCTCCCGGACCAATTCCTTCAGGTTGCGGTTGGTGGCGGTGACGAGCCGGACATCGACCGTGATGGATTTGTTGGAACCGACCCGCTCGACGGTGCGCTCGGAAAGGGCCCGCAGCAGTTTGACCTGCATGGAGGCGTCGATCTCGCCGACTTCGTCGAGGAAGAGGGTGCCTCCGTCGGCCTGCTCGAAGCGCCCGATGCGGCGCTGGGTGGCGCCTGTGAAGGCCCCTTTCTCGTGGCCGAACAGCTCCGATTCGAGGAGCTGGGGCGAGAGGGCGGCGCAATTGACGATCACCAGCTTTTCGGGGGGGCGGCCGGAGAGATCGTGGATGGCGTGGGCCACCAGTTCCTTGCCGGTTCCGGATTCTCCCTCGATGAGGACGGTGGCGCGGGTCGGGGCGACCTGTTCCACCAACTCGGCGACCCGTTGCATGCTTTCGGACTTTCCGATGAGGCGTTCGAGTCCGGTGGCGGGGGCGCCGGCTCGTTTTTTGAGTTCGCGGTTTTCGGTTGAGAGGCGCCGGTTTTCGCTTTCGATGCGGCGTCCCTTGGCGGCGCGGAGGAGGAGGAGTTCGACCTCGTCGAGATTCAGGGGTTTGGTGACGAAGTGCCATGCGCCCCGGCGCATGGCCTCGACGGCGGTGTCGACCGAGCCGTAGGCCGTCATCATGATCGCCACCGGCGAGCGGGACATGGAAAGGGCTTCGTCGAGGAGTTCCATTCCGGAGTCGGCGCCGAGGCGCAGGTCGGTCAACAGGATGTCGATCGGTTCGGTTCGCAGGACCTGTCGCGCCTCCCGCGCGTCGGCCGCGAGGTAGATGTCGAACGTTTCGCGGAGCGCGGTGCGAAGGCCGTCCCGGGTTGGTTTTTCGTCGTCCACGATGAGAACGAGGGGCTTCATGGGATTCGGATCCTTCGGGGCTGATTCAGACTTCGATCACCCAGCGGGGGCTGTGGTCTTCGATGAGGCGGACGCGTTTTTCGACGCGGGGCAGGAAGAGCCGCACCGTGGTTCCCTGGTGTTCTTCGCTTTCGACCTCGATTTCGCCGCCGTGGGACCGCACGATGCGCCGCACAATGAGGAGTCCGAGGCCGGAACCGGTTTTGCGGCCCGTGATGAACGGCTCGAAGAGGGCCCCCATCATCTCCGGCGAGATCCCCGACCCGCTGTCGCGGACCGTCACCACGATCTCGTAATCGGTGTGCCGGGAGGAAACCGCGAAGTCGCCCCCGGATCCCGGAAGGGCCTGGGTGGCGTTCTTGAAAAGGTTGAAGAGGGCCTGCTTCATCTGCTCCGCATCGAGGGGAAGAAGCGGCAGTTCGGGGTCGAGTTGCAGGTTCACCTGCACGTTGCGGGAGCTGAGTTCGGGTTCGAGGATGGCGAGCGTCTCCTCGATGAGGCGGTTCAGGTTCTCGGGGGCTTTTTTCGGAGCGACCGGCCGCACGGCGTAGAGGAATTCCTTGAGTTGGTGGTCGAGCCGCTGGACTTCGGACCGGCTGGTGGCGAGGTGTTCCCGGAGGGCATCGCGGTCGCCCTTGGGCAGATTCTGGATTTGTCGTTCGAGGAGTTGCAGGTGGATGCCGAGCGAGTTGAGCGGGTTGCCGATCTCGTGGGCCACCCCGGCCGCGAGCAGGGTGAGGACGTTGAGCTTCTCACTCTCGATGGTCTCCTCGGCCTTGCGGCGGGATTCCGTGATGTCGCGCACCAGCATGACGTATCCGAGGATCTCATCCGAGCCGTCCACATCCTCGGAAATCGGGGCGAGGTAGAAATTCAGATACCGGTTGTCCGGGTAGAAGACCTCGAGGTCGCGACTCACCGCGGGCCGCCCCGGCCGTGTCAGGCTCTCCCATTCGAGGCCCCGGACCAGCACCGAAAGCCGCTGTCCGGCGGCGCCTTCGGCGTCGAGTCCGAAAAACCCGCAGGCGGCGCGGTTCAGGAACGTCACGATGCCATCCGGGTCGATGATCAGGACGCCTTCCCGCAGGGCCTCGAAGACGCCCTCGAGGAATCCCTTTTCGCGGACCAGCCGGTCGACCAGTTCCTCGACCTGTCCCGGGCCGAGCCGGTCGAGCCGTCTGACGAGCTTTTCAATGAATCCTGCTTTCAATTTCGATTGCCGGTTTCCGGTGAGGGACTATGAAGGCGGGATGAGCGACGTGTTGGTGATCCTGTGCACCTTTCCCGAGCTTTCGCAGGCGCGTCAGGTTGGCACGGTGTTGGTCGAAAAGCAACTGGCGGCATGCGTGAATATCATCCCCGGCCTTGAGTCTCTTTTTCGCTGGGAAGGCAAGGTGTGCCGGGAGACCGAAGTGATGGCGGTCATCAAGACGGGGCGGGACTGTTTCAGCGCGCTGAAGGAGGCTCTCGTCGAGCTGCATCCCTACGATGTCCCCGAAGTGCTCGCTCTGCCGGTGGCGGGTGGCGCCGAGGCCTACATGGACTGGGTGCGGGAGGAGACGCGCGCCGGGGGATAGCCGGGTCCTGCGCGAAAAGCTGTCGGGGGCGAGGGGATCCTGAGTATCCGACATCCGGCAGGCAGTATCCGGGATGGCGCGGGAAACATGAGCGGACGCCGGCGCGGACCGCGGCTTGCTGCTCCGTGGCGCAAAAAAAGCCTCCCCGGCTGCGGGAGCCGGGGAGGCCGCGTTGATTGAGATTCTGCGAGTGGTTCGGGCTAGAAGGTGAAGCCGACTTCGGCGACTGCGCCGACCAAGCCGACGTCGAAGGAATTGAGCCACCAGTATTGCCCCTCGGCGCCGAGCCGCAGGTAGGCGTTCTGGATGGCATTGAATCCCCAGAGGAACTCGACGCCGCCGCGGATCTCCGTGACCGCAGCCATCGTGTCGGAACTGCGGTCTTCGTCGGGCACGTCAAATTCGTCTCCCGTCTCGTTGTTGATCTCGGTGCGATCGAGCGTGTCGTCGGTCTCGCCGAAGAGCAGGCTTTGTTGCAGGTCGGCGTAGAGAGCCACCCGGTCCGTAAGGGTGCGCCGGGCGCGGATCTGGATGGTCGGTCCCCAGCCGTCAAAATCCCTTCCCCACTTCTCACGCCGTGTGTAGATCTCTTGGAAGTCGTATTCCTCGGTGATTTCCTCGTCGGCATTTGCGTAACGCAGGCCGGCGGAGAG
>CAYPUM010000166.1:0-7828 GCA_964413545.1 uncultured Roseibacillus sp.
TTGTCCCGCCGCCTGCGCTTTCGTGTCCACCGCCGACTTGGCGATGCCGGCGGGGGAAACGCCCCCGGCGGGCTTGTCCCGCCGGAGCGCACGATTGGTCAGCTACAGGGATGCAACCAATTCAGCCCGTGGGAAGCGCGAAGGCTCCACCCACGGGCTGGTTCCTTGAGCGGATGACGTAGCTCACGAATCGTGGCTTCCGGCGGCACAAGGCCGCCGGGGGCCCTTCTGACCGACCCTCTGGAGTGCGCCGGCAGAGTCCCGCAAGGGACGGCGACGGCGCTTTTGGGAGGGCGGGGGCGTTGGCATATTTACGCCACGACGGCTTCGCGGGAGCTGGCGGCGAGGTAGTCGCGGTTGAGCTTGGCGATGTGGGCGGCGCTGATGGACTTGGGGCAGACCGCTTCGCACTCGTAGTGGTTGGTGCAGTTGCCGAAGCCCTCGGCGTCCATTTGGCGCACCATGGAGAGGACGCGGCGGTCCTTCTCGGGGTGACCCTGCGGGAGATGATTGAGATGGGAAACCTTGGCGGCCACGAAGAGCATGGCGCTGGCATTGGGACAGGCCGCCACGCAGGCGCCGCAACCGATGCAGGCCGCGGCCTCGAAGGCGGTCTCGGCGTCCCGTTTCGGGACCGGGATGGCATTGGCGTCGGGGGCCGAGCCGGTGCGGACCGAGATGTATCCGCCGGCCTGGATGACCCGGTCCATGGCGCTTCGATCGACCACGAGATCCTTGACGACCGGGAAAGCGTTGGCGCGGAACGGCTCGATCCAGATGGTGTCGCCGCTTTGGAAGTGGCGCATGTGGAGCTGGCAGGCGGTGATGGCGGCCTCCGGGCCGTGGGCGATCCCGTTGATGGTGAGCGAGCACGTTCCACAGATGCCCTCGCGGCAATCGTGGTCGAAGTGGATCGGCTCACCGCCATCCTTGATGATGCGTTCGTTGACGATATCGAGCATTTCGAGGAATGAGGCGGCGACGGGGATGTTCCTTGCGTCGCAGGTTTCGATCCGTCCACGGGCCTGGCGGTCCTCCTGGCGCCAGACGTTGAGGGTAAGGTTGAGGGTCGACATGGCTATTTGTAGCTGCGGATGGACAACTCGACGTTTTCGAATTCGAGGGGCTCCCGGTGGAGGGCGGGCTTGTGGCCGACGCCGGTGAACTCCCATGCGCTGACATGACAGAAGCGCTCGTCGTCGCGCTTTGCTTCGCCGGCCTGGGTGATGCCCTCGCGGACCTCCGGGTCGTCTTCGGTGAACTGGTGTTCGATGCGGAAGTGTCCGCCGCAGGATTCCTCGCGGTCGAGGGCGTCATGGCAGAGGAGTTCGGCGAATTCGAGGAAGTCGGCGACGCGGCCCGCCTTTTCGAGTTCATGGTTGAGGTCGAGTCCGGTTCCGGGGACGCGGACGTCGCTCCAGAAGCGATCCCTGATTTCGGGGATGCGGCGGAGGGCTTCCTCGAGGCCGTCGGAGTGCCGGGCCATGCCGCAGGACTCCCACATGAGGTGGCCGAGTTCGCGGTGGAAGGCGTCCACGGTGTGCTTCCCCCGGACTTGCAGGAGCGAGTTGACGCGGTCGTGCACTTCCTCGATGCAGCGCTTCATCTCGGGATGGGATTCACTGACGGCGCCGGGCGTCTGGGTGGCAAGGTAGTTGGAAATCGTCGAGGGAAGGATGAAGTATCCGTCCGCGAGGCCCTGCATGAGGGCGGAGGCGCCGAGACGGTTGGCGCCGTGGTCGGAGAAGTTCGCCTCGCCCGCCACATACAACCCGGGAACGGTCGACATGAGTTCGTAGTCGACCCAGAGTCCCCCCATCGTGTAGTGCAGGGCGGGGTAGATCTGCATGGGCGTCTCGTAGGGGTCGTCGCCCTTGATCTTCTCGTACATCTGGAAGAGGTTTCCGTAGCGGGACTCGATGGCCTTGCGGCCGTCGCGATCGAGGGCGTCGCGGAAGTCGAGGAAGACGCCGCGGCCGGTGGGCGCCACCCCGCGTCCCTCGTCGCAGACCTCCTTCGCCGAGCGGGAGGAGATGTCGCGCGGCGAGAGGTTTCCGAAGGAGGGATACTTGCGCTCGAGATAGTAGTCGCGATCGTCCTCGGCGACGTCGGAGGCCGAGATCCGGCCGTCCCGGATCTTCTCCGCGATCTCTTTCGATTGGGGCGCCCAGATGCGGCCGTCATTGCGGAGGGACTCGGACATGAGGGTGAGCTTGGACTGGTAGTCGCCGCTGACCGGGATGCAGGTCGGGTGGATCTGGGTGAAGCAGGGGTTGGCGAAGGCCGCCCCGCGCTTGTAACAGCGGTATGCGGCCGTCACATTGCACCCCTTGGCGTTGGTCGACAGGAAGAAGACGGGCGAGTAGCCGCCGGAGGCGACGATCACGGCGTCGCCCGCATGGGCGGAGATCTCGCCGGTCACCATGTCGCGGGTGATGATTCCCTTGGCGTGGCCGTCGGCCACCACGAGGTCGAGCATTTCGGTCCGGGGGAACATCGTGACGCCGCCCGCCGCGATCTCCTTTTCGAGAGCCTGATAGCACCCGAGGAGAAGTTGCTGGCCGGTTTGTCCGCGGGCGTAGAAGGTGCGCTTGACCTGGGCCCCGCCGAAGGAGCGGTTGTCAAGGAGACCGCCGTACTCCCGGGCGAAGGGGACGCCCTGCGCCACGCATTGATCGATGATGTTGAGGGAGACCTCCGCGAGACGGTGGACGTTGGCCTCGCGGGAGCGGAAGTCGCCGCCCTTGACGGTGTCGTGGAAAAGCCGGTGAACCGAGTCCCCGTCGTTCTGGTAGTTCTTGGCGGCGTTGATGCCGCCCTGGGCGGAGATGGAGTGGGCGCGGCGGGGGCTGTCCTGGTAGCAGAAGCATTTCACCTTGTAGCCCAGCTCGGCCAGCGTGGCGGCGGCCGAGCCGCCGGCGAGTCCGCTGCCGACGACCAGAACGGTGAACTTCCGCTTGTTGGCGGGGTTGATGAGGGTTGATTCGACCTTGTAATTCGACCACTTGCGATCGATGGGGCCGGGGGGGACCTTGCTGTCTAAGGTGAGGGACATGTTGTCGCGGGTTGATGTTACCTGCCGTAGCCGAAGATCCAGATGCTGACCGGGATGGAGAGGAAGCCCAGCCAGATGACGAGAGCGTAGAGCCACCCCAGTTTGCCAATGACTGCGCTCGTTTTGTCGGAACGGATGCCAAGGGTTTGGAACATGGAGGCGAAGCCGTGGGAGAGGTGGGAGCAGAGGAGAGTCAGGCCGACGATGTAAGCGATGGAGGCCGGGGCGGAGGAGAACCCGTCGATCATCATCTTGTGGACGTTGTGGACTCGTTCACCGTCCAAGGTGGTCTTGTATGCCTCCTCGTTGAAGCCGGTGCCGGCCCGGACCGTGAAGTGCAGGACGTGGTAGACGACGAAGGCCAGGATGGTGAGACCGCTCCAGATCATGGTGCGGGACCACAAGCTGGTCCGGACCGCAGCCTGACGGACATAGGCGGCGCGCGCGCTCCGGTTTTCCCGGGTGAGCTGGATGCTCAGCGCGATGTGTGTGACGAAAGCCGCAAGCATGACGAACCGGAAGAGCCAGATGCCCGCGCCGTGGAGGAAATCATGAAGGAAGGCAGCGTATTCGTTGAGGGCCTCCGGCCCGACGAAAACGAGGAGGTTCCCCGCGAGGTGAGCCGGAAGGTAGAGGAGGAGAAGCAGACCGGACAGCGCCACCACGATTTTTCGGCCGATCGACGAACCCCAGAAGGAAAGAAACGAACGCGTCAGGGCTTTCATGAGCGAGCCGCAGGCCGCACGGCGAGCGACGCGCAGAAACTAGGGCGGATGACCCGTTCTTCAAGTGGCAATGTCGAAGAGTGGCCTCCATGTGGAGAGTGCGGTGGCAAGCGCAGCAGCTTGCCCGTCGCAGCCCGCAGCCGTTCGACAGGCTCAGGCCCTGAGTTGCGTCGAAGGGGGCGAAGTCGGGCGACACCGCCGTGGGGGAATGCGGTCCGCTCCTCCCCAAAGCGCCGTCGCCGTCCGGTGCGGGACTCTGCCGGCGCCAAAGAGCCGCCCATGTGTGGAGTGCGGTGGCAAGCGAGGAACGAGCGCGACACCGCTCTGGCGGAGCGCAGTCCGGCCTCGCCAGAGCGCCGTCGCCGCTCGCGGGGGCTCGCTCTGCCGGCGCGCTCCGCGGACGCCTATTCGTCCTCCGGTTCTTCGGGGATGGGTGGGACGGCGATGGGAGGGGTGACGGCCTCGACGCGGTTTTCGGGAGCGGTTTCGTGGGGCGGGGTGCCGGGCGGAATGAGGGGCGGGGAAACCGGGCCGGCCGCGGGTTCGCCCGTGCCGGCCGGGGGTTCGGCGTCCTCCCCCTCGTCCTCGTCCTCGGACTTGGGTTGGACGAGTTCGGAGCGTTCACGCAGGAGGTTGCTGAGCGTGTAGCGGGCGAGTTCGTAGTAACGGCCCTGATAGGCCTGTTCGCGCCGCAGTTTGTCCTTGAGGTTTTCGAGTTGCACCTCGTGGGCCTGGTCCTTGGCTTTGGTTTGTTCGGCGGTTTCGTCGGGGGCCTTTTCCCGGGCCTCCTTGAAGTCGGCATCCACCTTGATGGTGGCGATGTAGTTCGAGGTGGAGGTTGACGGCGAGTCGTCCTCCCCGTCGTCGTTCTCGCCGGTCTTCTCCTTGATCGGATGGAGGTCGATGGTGTAGGTGAAGCCGTCGAAGGTGGTGATGATCGCCTGGCGGGCGTTTTCGGTGTCCATCTTCTCCCTTGCCTCCTCGGGTGGGATGACGTCCTCGAAGCGGAGGGACGAGAAGAGGGTCTTGAGCGGGCTGACGTTGGAAGTGTTCATTTCCATGTCTTCCGCAAGGTCATCGGTGGCGAGGTCGTCGTCGACGCTCTTGCGGGTGAGCGTCCATGGTTCGAAGTCCTCGTCGTTCGGGGCGCGGAGGGTGAGTTCCTTGAGTTTTTCGACCTCGATGAAGTCATAATCGAGCCATGAGGTGGGGTCGGCGATCGGGCCGCGTCGCACGTCGGATCCGCCGAGCTGTCCGGTGCGGCGATTGATGGTGCCGACCACCTTCCAGACGCCGGTGTTACCGGTCAGGGCGCGCAGCACGAGTCCCCGCAGGGGTTGTTCGGGGTCGCCTCCGAATTCCTCGCCGACGATGACGCTGGTGAGGACCTCGTCCTGCTCGTCCTTGAGGGTGATGAGGAGACCGATGGGCTCGTCGGGGTATTTGTCGCCCCGGGCCTTGCGCATTTCCTTGTATTCTTCGGCGGCCTCCGTGCGGTCGGGGTGGAGGAGGCCCATCTCGGCGTAGTGGCGTTCCGCGGCCGGGATTTCGAGTCCGACTTGGAGGCCGAGGAGGGAGGCCACGAGGCGCTCGATTTCGCGGGGGTTGTCGACCGGGTAGTCGCTGCGGTTGGCGACAACCCATTTGTCCTTCTTCTTATCGAGGGTGACCTCGTGGTCGGCATCGGCGATGTGAATCTCGTCGAGCTGGTCCGAGGTGAGCCCCGTAATCAGCTTTTGTCCGACCAGTTCGTTCGTGGGGCTGAATCGTTTCGGGGTGTTCGTGAGGAGGATTCCCGCGGTCACGACGGAGATCACCACGAGGATCACGAGCACGATCAACGGCGTCTTCTTCATTTGGCTGCGGTCTTGGATTTGCGGATGATTCCCACCATGAACCCGGCCACCACGACCAGGGTAGGAGCGAGGAGCATGTTGGTCCATTTGTAGGTGCTGATGGCGGACTGGATTTCCTGCCGTTCGGCGCGGTTGACGAGGCGCTGCTCCTGCTGGAGTTCGCGGCGCTCGCGCTCGAGCCGCTGGATTTTCGCGGCCCGCTCCGCATCCATCTGGACCTGGAGTTCGCCTTCCTGAGTGAGGACGAGTTGCACGTCCATGAGTTCCTGGTTGATTTCCTCCATCTTCTCGCGGATTTCCTTGCGCCGGACCGCCTGTTTGGCGGCGGCCTTGGCGCGGATGTCGTCGATCACCTTGAAGGGGCGGCTGGTGTCGCCGCGGCCGCGGATATCCATCAGGTTTTCGTTGCCGGCGAGGCTTTCGATCAGGTTCAGGACGAAGGCGAGGTTGTCGTGATCGCGGCGGCCGAATTCGGAGTTCGGGTCGCCCATGAAGAAGTCGTAGAGCATGTCGACATCGGAGACGAGGGCGACCGATCCGGGGGCCTCGCCCTCGGCGAGGTGGTGGTCATCCTCTTCGTCCTCCTCTTCGTCTCCGGCGGTGGCGGTGGCGGTGCCCCGGTTCGCTTCCGTGGCGGTTGCCGTTTCCTTCGCCGATTCGCTTGCCGTCGCGTCGTTCGTTTCCGCAATGGCGGCGGCGCCGGCTTCGCCGAGGGTGGGGTCAGCGGGTTCTGCGACGGGTTCCGAAGCGTCTTCCGTCTCGGGTTGTTCGGCGGTGGCTGCCACGAGGAACGAGGAACCGATCATCCCGGCCTGTGGTTCGGAGTCGGAGGGGGTTGGCGCATCGGCCGGCGGTATGGGTGCATCGCCGGGGGCGTCCTGTGGCGCGGGCACGGTATCGCCCGGGCCCGGGGCGTCTTCCGCGGGCGCGGTGGGGGCTCCGGCGCCGGCGTCTTCTTCATTCGCCGGAGAGGTGGCTGTTGCCGTCGCATCCGGGGCGTTCGGGTCTCCGGTGGCGGGCAGAGCGGTTTCATCGCTTTTCTCAGCCTCCTCTTTTCCGTCGGATTCGCTTGCCGGCGCGGGCGGTGGCGGCGGAGGCGGGGGTGGGCTTGCCTCCTCGGCGTCGGAGTCCTGCGTGGGAGGGGGCGGGGCCGGGGGGGGGGCTTCGCCACTTTCGGTGTCTTCCGCATCCTCTTCTTCCTCGGCCGCCTTGGAGGGATCCCCCTCGAAGGCGGACTTGAAGGTTCCCTCGAGCAGGACCGCGACGGGGTATCGCCCGGTTTCGGCCTGGGTTCCCTGCAGCCGGGCCATGGCTTCTTCGAGGGTGCGGGAGCGTCCGAGCACCAGTCCCACATACTCGGCCGGGAGGGCCTTGGCCTTGGGCGACGAGCGGACGAGGACCTGCATCGAGATGCCCGGCGCGGGTTTTCCTTCAATCAGGCCGGGATCAACCATGCGAACCGAGCTGAGGTTCCTTGTCACGGGATGGTCGTCGGTCAGGGTGGGCCCGGAGAAATCGGCCATGATGGCGGTGCCGTTCCTCATGGCCTCCACCACGGATTGGGTCCAGCGCTGGTCCGGGATGGAGCGCAGTTGGTTCACGAGGCGGAACTCACGCTGCAGGAGGGCATTGATCGGGCGGGGGTAGGAGACCGCCCGCGAGAAAAGGGGATCGACCAGAACCGGGTCGCTGTTGTTGGAATTCAACCGGACTCCCCATGACTCGTGAAGCTCGTCGAGACCGGAGCTGTAGCGGCTGAGACGCTCCGATTCGAAGAGATCGAACAGCTCCTTCAACCACTGCGGGTTTTCGTCGCGTTGTTCGAAGGGGAGGACCGTGGAATACGGATCGAGGAAGCGCTGCACCATGTACTGGTTGTCGAGAAAGGCGAGGATCCTTCCGCCCCGCAGGAGGTATTGGTCGATGGCATACTGGCTCTCGGGCGAAAGCTCCTCGAGGGTGGTGGTCCCCATGGGCGGCATGCCGGGCTGGGGTGACCGGGGGCGGTTGATACGGACCGGATGCACGATCATGAGGAGATCGAGATCGGCGAGGGGGTGGTCTTCGTCGCCGGGTTCCATCGGTTTCACATCAAAGGGAACCGAGACCATCTCGTAGTCCTTTTCGAGATAGCGGTAGATGGTCCACGGGGGAGCGCTTGGTCCGCCCATCATGGGGGGTTGGCCGCCCAT
>CAYPUM010000167.1:0-7738 GCA_964413545.1 uncultured Roseibacillus sp.
CCTCGGGCGGGGTGCGGTCGTCGCAGCATTCGGCGGCCCGGGGGGCGCCCACGCGCTTGTCGATCGGCTCGATCACGGCCACGGTGCGGGTTCCGTGGCCGTCGGCGAAGGGGACCTGCAGGACGTCGCCGGGGCGCAATGGGCTGGCGGGTTTCAGCGGGCGGCCGTCGCGCTTGACCCGTCCGCTCTCGCAGGCCCGCGCCGCCATCCCGCGCGTCTTGAACAGGCGCACCGCCCACAGCCATTTGTCGGTTCGGACCGTCTCCATGCGGCGACACCCCAATCTGAGGCAAGGGGTCGTTGATTGCAATCTTGTCTCGCTGGGAATCAATGGACCGCCGGCGTGCCGGAGAGGATCGCTAACGTTGCACAAGGCTGCGTGCGGGGGGTGGTGACGGCTTACTCGTCCTGGAATTCGCCGGGCAGTTCGACGGAGAAGTCGCCGGGGGCGGATTCGTCGGGCGGAGGGGGTTCGGAGGGTGTGGGTTGGGGGGTGAAGTCGTCGGGGAGTTCGACGGAGAAATCGTCTGGGGGTTGTTCGGTGTCGAGGTCCGGAAGGTCGACGGAGAAGTCGTCGGCGGGCGTCTCGCCGGCGGGGGGTGCGGTTGAGGAGTCCTCCAAGGTGGCGGCGGGGGAGCGGCCGTCGCGGATGAGGAACTCGCGGCGTTGGAGGTAGGCCTCGCGGATGTAGAGGTAGGGGTCGAGGGCGGCTTCCCGGGCGGCTTCGAGTTTGCGGGATTCGTCGGCGCGGTCGCTGACGAAGCCGAAGGCGCTGGCGGGGATCTTGAGGTTTTCGAGGCCGAGGGCATCGAAATAGAGGGCCCGCGCGACGCGGGGGGTGATGCGTGCGGGCGCGTCGCGCACGGTATTGGGGCCGAACAGGGGCAGGACGACGTAGGGACCGGAGGGCACCCCCCAGACGGCGAGGGTTTGCCCGATATCCTCGTCATGTTCGGGCAGACCCAACTTGCTGGCGGGGTCGGTGAGACCGGCCAGCCCGACGGTCGAATTGACCACGAAGCGACCGAGGTCCGAGATGCCCGTGGCCGGTTTGCCCTGGAGGATCTGGTTGGCGGCGGTCAAGGGTTCGTCGAGGTTGTCGAAGAAGTTCGAGACTCCGGTGCGGGCCGGTTTGGGAAGGATGGCCCGGTAGGCGTTGCTGACCGGCTGGAGGACGATCCGATCGAAGCCTTCGTTGAACCGGAAGACGGGCCGGTTGACGGATTCCCAGGGATCGGCCCGGCTCACCGGGTTTGCTGCGGGCGGCGACCCGCATCCGGTCAGGCCGGCGGCGATGATTGCGGCGGTCAGGAATTTCGGCAGCGCGAGGCGTTTTGCAGCGGGGGCGGGCGGCAAGGTCGGCGTCTTCAACGGAACCTGTTGGTGGGAGTCCGGGACGGGCGAGGCGGGATGGCTTTCAGCGTCCGGGCCAGCCGCCATAGGCGTTGATCTTCGAGCGGATGTCGCGCATGAGGGCGTCGAAGCCGTTTGACTTGATGGTTTTCTGGTATTCGGCCCGCTTCACGGCGAGGTCGCTGACGCCGTCGACCACCACGTTGACGATTCGCCATTTGCCGCTGATCGGGGCGAGGACGTAGTCGAAGCGGATGTCATCCTCGGACTTGCGTTTCATGACGGTTCGGATCATGACCTGCCCGCGCCGGATCGGTTGGCGGGCGGTGACGACGAACTGCTGTCCTGAGTGCGAGTCGAACTTGTCGGCCATCTGGGCCACGGCGAGGGCGGTGAAGGCCGCGATGAAGTTTTTCTGTTGAGCCGGGGTGAGCGGCTTCCATTGGGCGCCGAGGACGATTTGGCTGATGGCGGGGAAATGGTAGGCGGAGTCCACGACGGGTTCGAGGGCCTTGAACCGTTCCTCGTAGCTCCACTGGGTTCCCTTTTTCATGGCGGTGCTGATCGAGTTTTGGAGGGACTCGACCACTTTGGAAGCCGCCGCGGGGTCGGCGGCGGCCGGGAGGGCCGGGAGCCATCCAACCGTGACCAGGAGCGGGACCGCCACCCGCCGCACAGACCGTTGCAAGTTCATGACGCGGCGAGCATGCCCCAGAATGCGGGCGCGATCAACAGCCGGTCTCGGGGTGCGGGGAGACAGGACCTCGATCGTCAGGTTTTCGCCGGGCCGGGAGGGTTTCGAGGGGATGAGGGTTTGCGGAAGAACATGCGGAGTCCGAAGCGGACGTGCCATGCGACGATGGCCGGCACGCCGATGACCAGTTCCCGCCACCGTTTGGCGAGCGCCAGCGCCATGGCGTCGGGGCCGCTGATTCCGAGGGCCCAACCGATCGCGACGATGGCGCCTTCCTGGGCGCCCAAGGCGCCGGGGATCCAGAACGCTCCGGCGCGCGCGGCCTGCGCAAGGCTCTCGATGACGAGCACCTCGGTCCACGACGGATCCCGGCCGAGGAGCTTCAGGATGAGGAAAGTTTCGCCGGCCAACACCACCCGGAAGAGCATCCGCAGGGCGGAGGCGCGCCACAGGGGGCCCCGCCGGGCGTAGACCTCCATCACGGAGGAATCGAGCCGGGCCGTGCCGCGTTCCAGCGAGTCGCTCCGGGAGGCGCTGAGGAAACGGCGACCGAGGGGAAGAAGGGACCGGAACAAGCCGCGTTGCTGGGCGCGGAAGAAGAGGAGGCTCAACACCGCCAGCACCGCCGTCCCTGCGAGGGCGAAGGTGAGGAGGTCGCTCCGCGCGACCAGCAGGGCGAAGACTGCGGCGCCGATCAGGGCGAAAAGCACCTGGGTCGCCAGTTGCAGGGTCTTGTCGACCACGGTGGCGGCGACGGCATGATTTCCGGAGGCGCCCCGATCCGTCATGTAGTGTGCTTTGGCGACGTCGCCCCCGATTCCCGCCACGGGCAGCAGCCAATTGATGCCGAAGCAAATCCAGTTTGCGGCGAGGGAGGCGAGGAAGGCGGGGCGGGCCTTGGGCGGGAAGAGTTCCATCCACGACCAGGTGGCGAGGAACGCCGGGAGCAGAAAGAAGGCGGGCACGCACAGGGCCGCCGGGCCGAGTTTCCGCACCGCTGCGAAGATGTCTCTGAAGCCATGGACGGCCAGCAGGATCACAAACAATCCGACACCGAGCGCGAAAGCGAACCAGAGACCGCGGCGAATGAGGGCCATGTGGACGGGGCGTTGTCCGGGGCGGGGCGCGCAGCGTCGAGGATAATTTTTGCGATGGTTGACAGGATTTGGCCGCAAGGGGATCTTGGCGGCGGATTGATGGATGACGCCGGAGACGCTACGGGAGGCAGCTTGCGCTCCCTTGTCGCGCGCCACAGGGGGGAGCAATACGACCTGCACGCGCGGCACCTGAATCCGCAGTTGGTCAAGGTGCTTCGGACCATCGGGTATGATCGCAACTACACGCGGGCGGCCGGGGCGTATCTTTTCGACGGGGAGGGGCGGCGGGTTCTGGACCTGATGAGCGGGTGGGGGGCTCTTTCGCTGGGGAGGAATCATCCCGTCGTCAACGCCGCCTTGCGCGAGGTGCTCGAGATGGATCTTCCGAATCTCGGGCAGATGGATGTTTCCCTGCTGAGCGGGTTGCTGGCGCGCGAACTCCTTGCGACCGCTCCGGGTGATTCGTTGAAGCGGGTTTTCTTCACCAACTCGGGAACCGAGGCGGTGGAAGGGGCGGTGAAGTTTGCGCGGTGCGCCACGGGCCGCGCGGCGGTCGTTTCCTGCGACCACGCGTTTCACGGGCTCACGCTGGGGGCGCTTTCGTTGAACGGTGATCCGCATTTCAGGGACGGTTTCGGGCCGTTGCTGCCCGACGCGCGGACCGTTCCGTTCAACGATCCGGAGGCCTTGGAGCGCGCGCTGGCCGGCCGGGACGTGGCGGCCTTCGTGGTGGAGCCGATCCAAGGCAAGGGGGTTCATCTTGCGGCGGACGATTATCTGGCGGAAGCGGCGCGTCTCTGCCGGGCCGCCGGGACGCTCATGATCGTGGACGAAATCCAGACCGGTCTCGGGCGGACCGGCCGGATGTGGGCGTTGGAGCACTGGGGGGGGGTGGAGCCGGATCTGATGGTGTGCGCCAAGACGTTGTCGGGCGGCCAGGTTCCGGTGGGGGCCATCATGTGTCGCGAGGAGGTGCATCGCGCCGTCTTCAACCGGATGGACCGGGCGGTGGTCCACAGTTCGACCTTCGGGCAGAACAACCTTGCGATGGCGGCGGGTCTTGCCACGCTTCGGGTGCTGCGGGAAGAGAAGCTGATCGAGCGCGCCGCCGGGGCGGGGGCGGTTCTCCTCGAACGGTTGGGCGGTTTCGTGGAACGGTTCGAGTTCGTGCACGATGTCCGGGGCAAGGGGCTGATGATCGGGATCGAGTTCGGGCGGCCGGAGAGCCTGCGCCTGAAGGCCGCCTGGAAGCTTCTCGGGATGGCGGACGAGTCCCTCTTCAGCCAGATGGTGCTGATTCCGCTTCTGAAGGAGCACGACATCCTGGCGCAGGTGGCGGGGCACGGATCGAATGTCGTCAAGCTGCTGCCGCCATTCGTCATCTCGGACGAGGACGTGGAGTGGATCATTTCGGCCTTCGAGGAAACCGTCGCCAACTGCCACCACGTCACCGGCTCGGTCTGGAAGCTTGGCAGGAACCTTGTCGGGCAAGCGGTGGCGGCCCGGTGATCCGGTCCGGCCGGCGCCTCCATGGCATGACGACCCGCCCGCCACCAGAGAGGTCCCGCCGGTGCGGGGCGGGACTGCAGCATCCCCTGCTCGGGGCGCGGCTTGAGAACCTCGTCGCGCTGCTCGTTGCGAACCGCGGGACGAGGCCCGGGGATGCCGGGTTGGCCGCGCTGTGCCTTGGGTCGGCGGTGTTCCGGCTTCCGTTCCGGGCGCTGGACGCCCTGCGGATGGGGATGGGCCGCGACCGGGCGGCGGCGGATGCTCCGGTCTTCGTCATTGGCCATTGGCGCAGCGGCACCACCCACCTGCACAATCTGTTGGGGCGTTCGCCGGTGTTCGGACATATTTCGCCGCTGGCGTGCGGGTTGCCCGACGAGCTTCTGACGCTGGGCACCTGGCTGGCGCCGTGGCTCGAGCGGGCCTTGCCGGAAGACCGCCATGTGGACCGGGTGGCGGTGCGGGCCGACTCGCCGCAGGAGGACGAGATCCCGCTCGCCGGCCTGCAACCGCTTTCGGTGTATCACGCCCTGTATTTCCCGCGGCGATTTCGGGAGCTTGCGGAACGGGGCATCTTTCTCGAGGGGTGCCCGGCGGCGGCGGTGGCGCGTTGGCGCCGGCGGGTGCGGAGGTTCGCGGACAAGGTGGCCCGTCACCAGCGCAAGCCGCTGTTGGTGATCAAGAACCCGGTTTACACGGCCCGCATCGGGCTCTTGCGCGAGATCTGGCCGGAGGCGCGGTTCATTCATATTTTCCGCAACCCGTATGAGGTGTTTGCCTCGACCCTCAACTACTACCGCCGGATGCTGGCGGAGCTGGCGTGGCAGGACTACGGGCATCTCGACCTTGAGGAGTTCGTGCTCGCCACCTATGAGCGCTTGATGGCGCGTTGCGACCATGATCGCGCCGCGTTGCCCGCGGGCCAATTTGCCGAAGTGCGGTACGAGTCGCTGGTCCGGGACCCGCTGCCCGAACTGGAGCGGCTGCATGTCGAACTGCGGCTTCCGGGGTGGGACGAGGCCCGCGCCGCCATCGAGGACTACCTGCCGGGTATCGAAGGATACCGGACGAATCGGAACCGTTGCGACGCGCGGCAGGCGGAGCTGGTTCGTTCGCGATGGGGCGAATACGTGGATCGCTGGCGATACTGATTGATTTGCGGCGTTTCCCGATCTTCCCTGCCTTTGCCAACCCGTGCCGACACCAGTTTCCGAGCCCACCCCTTCGAGTCGAACCCATGCCGTTTTGCGGTGGTGGGTTCGCCTTGCGACGGCGGGGGCGTTGCCGGTGGTGTTGGTCGTGCTGGCGGCGGCGGGGCTGCTGGGGTTTTACGCCGTCACGCATCTGGGGGTCGACACCTCCACCGCGGGGCTGGTGAGGCATTCCGAATCGTATCGTCTGCATCGGGACCGTTACAAGGAGGCCTTCCCGGACGCCGGCAAGGAGTTGCTGGTGGTGGTGGAGGCCTCCACCCCCGAGGGGGCCCGTCTCGCGGCGGAACGACTGGTCGCTCATCTGCGCGCCGAGACCGGCCTGTTTTCGGAGGTCGAATGGGCCGGCGGGGGGCCGTTCTTCGATCGTCACCAGTTGCTTTACCTCGATCTGGCGGACCTCGAGGAGCTGGTGAACGAACTGGCGGAGGCCCAACCGCTCATGGCCCGGTTGTCGGGCGAGCCGACCCTTCCGAAGCTCTTCGAGACGCTTGCCCTTGCGGCGGGCCCCGACGCCGAAGAAGTGCCGCTCGAACTCGATGCGGTCTTCGCACGCCTGGCGCGCGCGATCCAAGCCAGCCGTGAGAACCGCTCCGTTCCGGTGTCGTGGACGGAACTCATGTCCGGCCGCGACTTCGACGAGGACGAGCGGCGGCAGTTCATCGTGACCTATCCGGACCTCGACAACGGCCGCTGGCTGATGGGGGACGCCGCCATCGAGGCGGTGCGGGTGGCCGCCGCCGAACTTCGGCTGGCGGAGAACCACGGGGCCCGGGTGCGGCTGACCGGCGAGGTGGCATTCGCCCACGACGAACGCCGCTCGCTGCAGCGTGACGGCATCCTCATCGCGGTTCTGTCGCTGGTGCTGGTGGCGGTGGTGCTCTGGCTGGGGCTGCGGTCGGTTCGTCTCATAGGGGTCTCGCTGATCACGCTGCTGGCGGGGCTCGCCATGACGACCGCTTTTGCGGCCGCCGTCGTCGGCGATCTCAACATGATCTCGGTGGCCTTTGCGGCGTTGTATATCGGCATCGGGATCGACTACGCGATTCACCTCGGTCTGCGGGTGCGGGAAGCGCAGCGTGCGGGCGGTCCTCCGGAAGAGGCCATCAGGGAGGTGCCGGCGGCGCTGGCCCCGACTCTTCTGACGTGCACGGTTTCGACCGGGATCGGATTCTTTGCCTTCATTCCGACGGCCTATCGCGGCATTGCCCAACTGGGGCTGATTGCGGGCACCGGCATTGTGATCACCTTTGCGTTGAGTGTGACTTTCTTTCCGGCCCTTTTGCGGCTGATGCGCTATCGGGCCCGGCCGCCCCGGCCGATTGCGGAGCATCCGGTGCTGCGGCGGCTGGCGGGCGTGCCCCAGCGGCACGGCGTCCTGATCCGGATGGTCACCGGTGTCGTGGCGGTCGTCGCCCTGCTGGCGCTGCCGTGGGTGCGCTTCGACTTCAACCCGCTGAACCTGCGGGACCCGGCCAGCGAGTCGATCCAGACCCTGATGGCGGTGCAGTCCGATCCGCGCGTCAGCTATCGAGCGGTCAACGTCCTTGTCGATTCGGCCGACGCGGAGGAGGCGCTCGTGAGACGCTTCGAGGACGATCCGGAAATCGGGCGGGTCCGGAGCTTCGACAGTTTGCTGCCCGAAAACCAGGAGCAGAAGCTCGCCTTGCTTGACGAACTGGCTTTGATTCTGGGGCCGGGCACTCTTGCGGTGGAAACCGCGACCGCGCCGCCCACCGTGGAGGAACGGCGCCGCGCCCTTGCGGAATTCGCGGCCGTCCTGCGGGGCCAACCCTTGTCGCCGGCCGGGGAGCAACTGGCCGCGGAGGCCCAGGCCCTTCTCGCCGTCGCGGCCGGCCCCCCCCCCGCCCTCCGCC
>CAYPUM010000168.1:0-7706 GCA_964413545.1 uncultured Roseibacillus sp.
GGCTGGCGCGGCCGCAGGAGCGCTACACGCGCTTTCACCAGACGAGCGGGACGAAGGGGCGCTCGCTGGTCTGGCTCGACGACCCGGAGGGCTGGGAGTGGGTGCTGTGGAACTGGCGCAAGGTCTGGGAAGCGGCGGGGGTGGCAGCGGGGGACAGCGCCTTTTTCCCGTTCTCGTTCGGGCCGTTTCTCGGGTTCTGGGGCGGATTCGAGGCGGCCGCGGCGATGGGGGTGCGGGTCATTCCGGGCGGAGGACTATCGAGCGAGAACCGCCTGCGCCTGATCGAGCGGCACCGCCCGCATGTTCTTTGCTGCACGCCGACCTACGCCCTGAGGCTGGCGGAGGTGGGGGCGCGGATCGGCCTCGAGGCGGCCGCTCTCGGAGTGGCGTTGATCGTGGTCTGCGGCGAACCGGGTGGCAGCATCCCGGCGGTGCGGGACCGGATCGCGCGGGCTTGGAGGGCGCGGGTGGTCGATCACCACGGCATGACGGAGGCCGGGCCGGTGACCTTCAGCGACCCGGAGCAGCCCGATCTCCTGCGCATCATCGAGGGCTCCTATCTTGCGGAGGTGATCGACCCGGCGACCGGGGAGGCGGTGGAGATGGGGACGCTGGGAGAGTTGGTGCTCACCACGCTGGGAAGATACGGCTCGCCGCTGCTTCGCTACCGGACCGGCGATCTTGTGAAGCCGGTGGCGTTGCCCGGCGGCGATCCGGGGGAATTCGCGCTGGAGGGCGGCATCATCGGGCGGGCCGACGACATGGTGGTGGTGCGGGGGGTGAACGTCTTTCCGAGCGCGATCGATGCCGTGGTGCGCGCCTGCGACGGCGTCGGCGAGTACCAGGTCGAGGTTGATCAACGGGGCTCGCTGCCCGAGATTCGGCTCGTGATCGAAACCACGGGGGCGGGAAATGCCGAAAGCGAGCTTGCGGCCGGGCTCGAGGCGGCGTTCCCGATGCGGATTCCGGTGCGCCGGGTGGATTCCGGCACGCTGCCCGTATTCGAAGGAAAGGCGAAACGATGGAAAGTGATGCGGGACTGATCGAAGCCACCGGGCTGAGCAAGGTCTACGAGATGCCGGGCGAGTCGTTGCGCGTTCTGGCGGGGGTCGATCTGCGCGTCCGGGCGGGGGAGACGGTGGCGGTGGTGGGACCCTCGGGGAGCGGCAAGACGACGCTGCTCAACCTGCTGGGGGCCCTCGACCATCCCACCAGCGGGACGATCACGATCGGAGGGCGCGACATTGGGGGTTTTTCGCGGGAGGAAGCGGCCGCCTTCCGCAACCGCTCGCTGGGGTTTATTTTCCAGCATCATCATCTGCTTCCGCAATGCAGCGTTCTCGAGAACGTTCTGGTTCCCCGGTTGGCCGGGGGATGGGAGGAGGCCCCCGGGGAGACCGAGGAACGGGCCCGGTCGCTTCTGGGGGAAGTCGGTTTGCAGGACCGCCTCGGTCACTTCCCCTACCAGATCTCGGGCGGCGAGCGTCTCCGCACCGCGGTGGCCCGCGCCCTTGTCAACCGGCCCGGGCTTGTCCTCGCCGACGAGCCCACCGGTTCCCTGGACGCCGGAACCACCGGCAGGATCGCAGACCTCCTCGTGGAAATGAACCGCAAGACCGGCGTCACCCTCGTGGTGGTCACCCACAACGCGGGCCTCGCCGAACGAATGGATAGCTACTATGAACTACGTAATGGAAAGCTGGAGCGGAAGGAGCGATGAGGGAGGCGCGAGGTGCTGTTTTCGGTTTTCGATCCTGGATCTTCGATGTTCGATGAGAAAGGGCATTCCTTGGCCGCCTCATTGGCGGCGCTCGTTTGCCGGGCACTGACTGAACCTTGCTCCTCATGACACCCTGGACCTTCATTCGGCGCGGGATGTGGCACTACCGGGGCTCGGAACTCGGGGTGCTGGCCGGGGCGGCGCTCGGGGCGGCCGTCCTGCTGGGGGCGTTGATGGCGGGAGACTCGGTGAAGGGGACGCTGCGCGAGATCGCCGCCGGCCGGATCGGGCAGACGGACTACGTGTTCACGGGCGGGGAGGGGTTCTTCGGGGCGCAGCTTGCGGAACGAGTGCGCGGGGACGACGTGGGGACCGCCCCGGTCCTGATGATGGAGGGGCAGGTCAGTGCGCGGGCGAGCGGGCGGGGAACCGGGCAGGTGCAGATCGTGGGGGTGGACGACCGGTTCTGGAAGATGGCGCCCGCCGCCGGGACCGCCATGCCGCTGGCAGAGCGGGAGGTGGCGGTGAACCGTCACCTTGCGGATTCCCTCGACCTGCGGGAAGGGGCGCAAGTGGTGCTGCGCATGCAGGAGCCGGGGCTGCTCTCGCGCGATGCGCCCCTTTCGGGGGAGGCCGAGGAAGTGATCAGCTTCCGCGGGACGGTGCGTCATGTGGCGGGGGACGAGGCCTTCGGCCGGTTCGGCCTGCGGACGAGCCAGTTGCCGGCGCCGACGGTGTTCGTCCCGCTGGGCCGCCTTCAGGAGTTGATCGGGTATCCCGGCCGGGCGAATCTCCTGTTGGTTGACGTCCTGCGGGACGGCATGGAGGCGGAGGGCCTGCGGGAGCGCATCCATTCGGCCATGAGGATCGAGGACTACGGGTTTTCGCTGGTGGACATCCCGCTGGCGGGGGCCGTCGAACTTCGTTCCGGGCGCATTTTCATCGAGCCTGAGATCGTCGAGGCGCTGCGAAGCGTCTTCCCCGGGGCGCAGCCCGTCCTCAGCTATCTTGCCAACACCCTTGCCGTTGGGGAACGGGAAACGCCGTATTCGATGGTGACGGCGGTGGATCCCGCCGCGGCCCCGTTCCTCCCGGAGGATCTCGGCAGGGACGAGATCGTCATCAACGACTGGCTGGCGGACGATCTCGACGCGGCGCCGGGTGACCAACTGGAATTGTCGTATTTCCGCCTTGCGGGGAGCAACCGCCTCGAAGTGGCGGAGCGCGGCTTCCGGGTGCGGAAGGTCGTTCCGATGGAGGGGCTGGCGGCGGATCGCTTGTGGATGCCGGATTTCCCCGGCGTGGCCGAGGCCGGGAACGCGCGGGACTGGTCGCCGGGGCTGCCGCTCGATCTCGACCGGATCCGGCCGAAAGACGAGGAATACTGGGAGGAGTTTCGGGGGACCCCGAAGGCCTTTCTGTCGATCGAGGCGGGGCGTGAGATGTTCGCGAACCGCTGGGGGGACGCCACGGCGTTGAGGATCCCGGCGGCGGGCCGGGAGCGGCAGGAGGTCAGGGGACGGATTCTCGGCGCGATTCGGCCTTGGATGGCGGGGTTCGTCCTGCGGGATTTCCGCGCCGAGGCTCTCGAGGCGGCCCGTTCCCCGGTCGATATCGCGGGGTTGTTCCTGAGCATGAGCGTGTTCCTGATCGTGGCGGCGGTGGGCCTGGTTGCGATGCTGTTCCGGTTCAACGTCGAACAACGGGGGCGCGAGAGCGGGCTGCTTGCGGCGGTGGGCGTATCGAGCCGGAAACTGCTGCGGTGGCGGTTGATGGAAGGCTTGCTGGTGGTGGTTGCCGGGGCGCTCCTCGGCTTCGCGGGCGCGACCGGATACAGCCTCGGCATCCTGCGCTTCCTCGAGACCATCTGGAGTTCCGGGGGCGGAGGGCGATTGTTCACCTTCCACCTCGATCCCGGATCGATGGCATGGGGGCTGGGGGGATTCGTCGGGGTGGCGATGCTGGCGATCTGGCTGGCGGTGCGCCGGCAGGTCCGGCAGAGCGCCAGTCTGCGGCTGGAGGCGGGATCGGAGGAGGTCCGGCGGGGCAGCGGCGGGGGAAGACGCCAACTGCTGGCCGCGGCGCTCTGCATGGCGGCGGGCGGGGGCGCCTTGTTTCTTTCGCCGGCGATGGGCCCGCAGGGGGCCTTCTTTCTGTCCGGGGCGGCGTTTCTTGCGGGCGGGTTGTGGGGGTATCGGGGCTGGTTGACGGTGCGCGGCGCGCGGCCACGGAGTGTTCTGACCCCTTCCAGCCTCGCGATGCTCAACAGCGGGCGGCGCCCGATGCGCAGTCTCGTGGTGGTGGGAACGATGGCGTGCGGAGTGTTCCTCGTCATCTCCGTGACCGCCTTCCGGAAGCACGGGGGCGCCGGGTTGACCAGGAAGAGCAGCGGCACCGGCGGCTACACCTTCTGGATCGAAACCACCAGCCCCGTGAACCGCGCCGCGGCGACAGACCGCGAGCAGGATTTCTTCGAGTTGGGCGGCCGGCGGGACATGTTGGGAGCGGTGCAACCGTTCCGGGCGGGGGCCGGAGACGACGCCAGTTGCTTCAACCTGAACACCGCGAGCCGGCCCCGCTTGCTGGCCACCGGCGTGGGCGCCCTCGCGGAACGCGGGGCGTTCTCGCTGCGGGACGTGGCGCCGGGGCTCGATCGCGAAAAGGGCTGGAGGTTGCTGGAGGAACCCGGCGGCCCCGGCGTCCTGCGCGCCTTTCTCGACGAGACCACCATGATGTGGGTCCTGAAGAAGCGGCTCGGCGACCGCATCACCTATCGCGACGAACAAGGGGAGGAGTTCGAGGTCGAGATTTCCGGGACCCTCGCCGACAGCGTGTTCCAAGGGAGCTTCGTGGTCGATGAGGAGCAATTCCTCGATTACTATCCCTCCCAGGAAGGGTATTCGCTCTTTCTTGCGGACGCCGCGGAAGATCCCGCATCGGTGCGAAAGGTCCTCCAGAAAGCGATCGCCGACCGGGGGGGCGCGGTGACCATGGCGCGCGAACGCCTTGAGAGCTTCCACGCCGTCGAGAACACCTACATCGCCATCTTCCACGTTCTTGGCGGACTGGGCCTCCTGCTCGGGAGCGCCGGCCTCGGGATCGTGACGGCCCGCAACCTCGTCGAGCGCCGCCGCGAATTCGCGATGCTCGAAACGATCGGCGTGCCGCCCGGCGTGTCACGCCGCGTCGTCTTCAAGGAAGTCCGCTCCTTCATCGCATGGGCCCTCGCGATCGGGGTGGCGGCGGCGCTGGTGTCGATCGTCCCCGCCCTCGGCGAAGCCCCGCCGGTCAAGACGCTGGCCGGGTTCCTCATCCTTGTCGTTGCCATGGCCCTCCACGGACTGTTCTGGGCATGGGTTGGTTACGCCTTGGCCGGGCACCGGACGGGGACGACGGGAATACCCGCATCGTTGTTAATTTGATCGGTCTGACAGGACGAGTGTGCTAACGTAATCCGCGTGGTCCCCCCGGGGGATCTCTTTTTTGTGAAAACCCGTCGACTCTTTTCCGTTTGGTTCCGTCGAGTTTTCGGCATTGTTATCGTGCTGTTGAGTGCGGGAGGCCTTTCGAATGCGCGCGGCTCCGACACGATGGCGGGCGGCGCGGATCCTGCCGGCAGCGGCGGATGTTTCTGGAGAGCCTCGACGGGAGGCTGCGGCTCACCGAACCGGGCTCGCGCCCTGCCGCCGCCGGCCTTCGGTAGCCGGCAGTCACCCTTTGAACGCCATCTGCTGGGCATCGAAGCGGAGGATTCCCTTCCGTTTTCCCCTCCCGAATCGGATCCCCGGTGGACCATTCGCGTTCTTGCGGGGCGCGGCGTCGAGCAGACGATGGTTGATGTTGCACTCAGTGGCGAGGTCACGGTGGTCGCGGGCACGTTTCTCTACGGGCTGACGCTGGGACGGGAGATCTGGTCGGAACCGTGGGGCGTTCCGCTTGATATTTCCGCCAACCTTGGCGCCCTGCACCACCTTGCCAACAACGGAGTGGGACACGCCGGCCAGTTCATCTGCTTTTTGAACGTCGAATGGACCGCCTTTCCGTGGAACCGCTATTTGCGGACCCGCTTCGGGGCGGGGGCGGGGCTCTCCTACGTCACGCAAATTCCCTACACCGAGAGGGTCCAGCGTGACTTTCGCGGCTCCCGGCGGCTGCTCAGCTACCTCGAGGTTTCGTTGTCCCTCAATTGCCGGGACTTGCTCACCCTGATCCGGGTGAACCGTCTGTTCCGCGATTCGGAGCTCGGCGGTCTCGAACACGCGTGGTTGGTGGGGGTCCTCAACCATCGCTCCGGTGGCCGGGGCCTCTTTGGGGACTTCACCAACGAAGACGGAGAACCGGAAGGCGTGGGCGAGGGCTCGAATTACCTCTCCCTGGGACTCGCCTTCGAGTTCTGACCCGGGGGGCGCGCCTGATCGTCCGGGGTCTCCGCCCGCGTCAAGATCATCACGAGGAGGACGAACAGGCAGAGAACCAGATTTTGCAGGGGGAGTTGCAGGGAGAGAGGCAGATTGTAGATGACGGCCACGGCGGGGGTCCAGACGCCCCAGTTGGCCAGGAGCAACGGAAGGCAGCGGTTCCGATACCATCGCGCTCCAAGGCGCCGGATCGTCCTGGCAATCCGGAACCGGGAATCCATCCAAAGGTAAGCGCCCATCATCGTGGGAACAGCCCAGAACGGCACGTAGAGGAACTGGTCGACAAACACCTTCGCCACCACCACCTCTGCGGCGGGCGAGTCGCCGAACAGCCACGCCTGGAAGCGGTAGAGGGCGTCCACCTCGACCCCCTTGCAGGCCCAGAAGCCCACGAAGAACGGCAAATGGCGCCATTGCGGATCCCGCCGGGTCTCGCGGGGGATCAGACGGAAAAGCACCGGGAGAAAACCACCGAAAATCCCCGTCGAAACCGCCGAGAAGCCGAATCCGAATCGTTCCTTCCAACTCCGGACGACCTCCAGCGTGTCATGAAAGGCCGGCCAGTGGCGATAACCGGCGAGCACCCCGATCGCCACCACGGCGATGATCGCCGCCGGCACGATGTTGGTGCGGGCTGCCGCAAGGCCGAGGCGGACGGGGCTTGCGGCGCACGGGTCATCGCGGGACATGATCAGTGGGGCGTGCCGGCTGCGAGCCCGGACGGCGCCGCAGGAATGGCCCTGCATCCGCGCCGCAGGCAAGACCATTCCTCGTCATCGAAGGCGAATCGACTTCTTCGAGGAGAAGACGACCCGCGACGGACTGGAGGAAAACCCATAAAAACTCCACTCCGCCGCGGGCGTCTCGGAACGTTTCCCGCACGCCAACGAGGGAAACCCGTATGAAAACCTCCATGGCAGGGCGGGACAACAGCCCTTTTCAAGCTGTTTCCATGCCACCTAACGCTCTGGAGGACGGGATTTGTGTGAGGAATCTCAGAAATCACTCCCGGATGGCTGAGGCGGGCAACCCTCCATGGGCGGACGGCCCGTGCACGCGGTCCGCGGCCCGGATTGACTCCCGGTTGCCGGGGGGCTAGCCTCGATTCCCATGGAAGCCGGCGGCTCTAACGGTGTCGAACCGGACAGCCGCGCAGGGTGGGCGTTTAATGTCCGGAGGCGTTAGTGGAATCGGAGATATAAAACGCACGGCCACCGCTTTCAAGCGAAAGAGGACTGGCCACGGCAGAAAGGCGAAAGATGGCGGACGAGAACGACACCGGGGGGCGGCTGGAGCGGCTGGCCCGGGAGTGGGGCGGCGAGCTTGAGGGGGGCCACATGATGCGGGCGCTGTATGCGACGGATGCGTCGGTGTTTCGCGAACTGCCGTTGGCGGTGGCGTTTCCGCGGAGCGCGGCGGAGGCCGGACGGCTGGTTGCTCTGGCCGGCGCGCATCGGCTGCCGCTGATCCCGCGGGCGGCGGGCACGTCGCTGGCCGGACAGGTGGTGGGCGATGGCATCGTGGCGGACCTCGGGCGGCATCTCAACCGCATCCTCGAAATCCATCCC
>CAYPUM010000169.1:0-7700 GCA_964413545.1 uncultured Roseibacillus sp.
CTCCCCCACCACCGCCGGCGGCCCCGCCCGACGCCGCGACTCGAACACCATCTCCATCAACGCCAGCACCACCAGCACAACAAACGCCGCCGCGTGCAACAGCGCCGCCGCCGTCACCGCTATCCACAGATCGGTCTGCCTGATCGTCGCCGTCACTTCGCGCCACCAAGCTTCGCCCCGCTTCCCCCCGCTGGCAACCCCGGAGAAGGCGCCACAACAGCAAATGAACCAACCGCCCGGATTGCCTCCCCCAAGGCCTGTCCGGCAGATCAAGCGCCCACCCCCGGCGGGACGCCTCCTCGACCCACGCCCCCGGTTCCCGGGAAAGACAAGAAAGGCATGGACTCAACTTATTGAAATCCTCCACAAAGCCGAGGAGATCCGCATATCTTATCCCTCCAAACTTTACTACTCTTATGCCATTGTCAACATATTCACATATCTGATAATTTTGTTGCATGATTTTGATTTTTTCGAAGCGTTTGGCCGCCCATGGCTGACTGCCCGTCAGCATCTGACAAACTGAACATTGATCACCCGCGACCATGAATTACCGCTGTTTCCTCACATCCGCCGCGCTGGCCTTCGCTGCCCCCCTTGCCCTGAACGCACAAACCATCCTCTACTCCGCCGACTTCTCCACCGAAGGAGACGGATTTCATGATCATACCTCCTCTTCGCCACCCGTCGCGGGGCCGGTCTCCGTCTCCGGAGGGTCCGCCACCAGCCCCGAGGGGCGGTGGACCGCCTCCTACCAGAACGAGCCGGACACCGACACCACCGCCAACGAGTTCAGCGTGAACTCGGGCCTTCTCAGGATCCAGGACTGGGGCGACCAGGACGCCCGTTGGGAAAGCTTCACGATCAATGTCAGCAACTACGACACCGTCGACATCACCGCCGTGGGCAGGACAATCGGAAATGACGTCCAGAACGGCGGGTCCGAGTTCTTCGAGTATTTCCACACCCTCGATGGCGGCGCGGAGCAGGTCACAGACGTGCCGCTTTCCGGAGATACCGCCGGGACGCCGCTGGACTACTCCGTGACTTCGCTCGACGTTACCTCCGCCGGCGCCCTGACCGTCGGATTCAACTTCAACGTGAACGACGGCAACGACGGCTATGAGATCATTTCATTCGTCGTCACCGGCGCCACCGCGGGCGGCGACACCACCAGGCCCTCCATTCATGCCTACAGCCCCGCGGTGGGCGCGACCGGCGTTCCCGTCAACACCGGCCTCGTCCTGACCTTCAGCGAGCCCGTCGAGTTGGATGCCGGCAGCATCACCATCACCGACGAGTCCGACGGAACCTCCACCGCCACCATCACGCTGCCCGACTCCCGGGTCGGCCTCGACACCGCCACCCTTGCGATCGACCTCACCTCCGAGCTGGAACCCGGCACCGAATACAGCGTCCGGATCGGCCCCGCCGTCATCAAGGATCCCGCCGGCAACTACTACGAGGGCATTAATGACTCCTCGACCTGGAACTTCACCACCACCAGCACTCCGCCGGCCGGCCCCGGCGACCTCGTCATCAACGAGATCATGCAGAACCCCTCCGCCGTCGGCGATTCGTCCGGTGAGTGGATCGAACTCCACAACCCCACCGCGAATGCCATCGACATCAACGGCTGGACCATCAGCGACAACGCCAGCGACAGCCACGTGATCTCTCCCGGCGGCCCGCTCCTCGTCCCCGCCGGCGGGTTCCTCGTGCTCGGCATCAACGGCGACTTCCTCACCAACGGAGGCGTCGGGGTCGACTACGTCTACTCCGGATTCTTCCTCGGCAACGACGCCGACGAAGTCGTGCTGACCAGCGACGGCGCCGTCGAGATCGACCGCGTCGAATACGACGGCGGCCCTGCCTTTCCCAATCCGGCCGGGGCCTCGATGCGGCTCAAGGCCCCCTCCCTCGACAACAGCATCGGTTCCAGCTGGTCCCCGTCGACTGCGCCCTTCGGCGACGGAGACCTCGGAACACCCCGTGCAGGAAACGGCCCCAACCCCCTGAGCTTCACGCCCGCCGACAACGCCACCGGCGTGCCGGTCACTTCCGGCCTCAGCATCGTGTTCAGCCAGAACATCCGGGAAGGCGCCGGCGCCATCACCGTCACCGACGAGACCGATGGAACCTCCACCGCCTCCATCACGCTCCCCGACACGCGGGTCATCTTCTCGGACCACACCGTGACGATCAACCTGACCGGCAACCTTGAGAACGACACCGACTACAGCGTCCAAATCGAGGGCGCCGTCATCGAAAACCACTCCGGCCTCCCCTACGGAGGGATCTCCAACGATTCGACATGGAACTTCTCCACCGGCGCCGCGTCCGCCGCCGAGCCCGGCGATGTCGTCATCAATGAGATCATGCAGAATCCGTCCGCCGTCGGCGACGAGGTCGGTGAGTGGTTTGAACTCCACAACACAACCGGCGAAACCCTCGACCTCCTCGGCTGGACCATCAGCGACGACGACTCCGACAACCATGTCATCTCCGCTTCGGTCGTGATCCCGGCCGGCGGCTTCGTGGTCTTCGGGGTCGCGGCCGATTCCGGGGTGAACGGGGGAGTGACCCTCGACTACTCCTATGGCAGCGGATTCACCCTTGCGAACGGGTCCGACGAACTCATCCTGACCAGCGATGCCATGGTCGAGATCGACCGGGTGGCATGGGACGACGGCGCAACCTTCCCCGATCCCGCCGGCGCCTCGATGCAGCTCGCCGCCCCCGGCCTCGATAACAGCATCGGCTCCAACTGGTCCGTCTCGACCGCTTCCTTCGGCGACGGCGACCTCGGAACCCCGGGGTCCGCCAACTCCTCCGGCGCCGGCTTCTCCAGCTGGGCAGCTTCCAAAGGCATCCCCGATGACCCGAACGACGATTCCGATCACGACAACCTCACTGCTCTCGAAGAGTACGCCCTCGGCCTCAATCCCAACCTGCCCGACGCCCCCTCGAACGTCTGCGACCGCTCCAATCCGTCCGCCGTCTCGGTGACCTGGCCCAAGGGCCCCGAAGCGGTTGACAACGGCGACGTGCAGTGGGAGATCCAAACCTCCGCCACCCTCCTCCCCGGGTCGTGGCAAACCACCATTGCCGGCGGCAACCCCGACTTCATATCCTACACCCTGCCCGCCGGACACCGCCGCCTCTTCACGAGACTGAAGATCACCCGCTCGCCCTGAGGGCCGCCTCCCGGCCCGCCCTCCAACATTCCACAAACCCGCTGGCGAAGTCTCCGGGCCGGCGTTCGATCCATGCCTCGAGTTCCGCCGGGGGCATCCAGAGCCCGGCCTCGATCTCGCTGCACGGGAACCGCACCGGCCGGTCCTGCCGGGCGCGGTAGAGCCGGACGAACTCCCATCCGGTATCCCTGCCGGGCGCCAGCTTGGCGACCGGCGCGAGACCGGCCCCGTCCTGTCCCAGTTCTTCGGCCAGCTCGCGCCGCGCGGCCGCGTCGTAGTCTTCCCCGGCGTCGAGGTGCCCCGCGGCGCTCGAATCCCATTTGCCGGGGTGCGTGTCCTTCAAGCGGGAGCGCTTCTGAAGGAAGACCTCGCCGCGCTTGTTGAACAGAAAGACGTGCACCGCGCGATGCAGCAACCCTTCAGCGTGCACCACCTCCCGGCGCTCCCGGCGCAAGGTCCGGTCGTCCTCGTCCACCACGTCGAAAAGCTCTTCTCCCCGTTGCGCAACCCCCCGCAGAGGGTGCGGGTCATACCGGCGGGCCAGCTCGATCCACTCCTCGAGGGTGAGTTCCTCGGCCCGGGCCGTGACCTCCACCCGGAGCGACGCCGCCACATCCTCCCACCGCGGCGCCGGCGGCAGCGCTTTCCGAAGTTGCTTGCGCCGCTGCGCAAAGCCGCGCCGAACCAGCTCGTCAAACAGGCGGCGGTCGTACGGCCGCTCCTCGCCTCCCCGCGGCCTCGCCACCACCACCGTCGAGTCGACCGCCGGCCGCGGATAAAACAACTCCGGACCCAGCGTCCGGCGCGGCTCGGTTTGCCACCCGCTTTGCATTCGCAGACTCAACACCCCGTACGCCTTGCTGCGCGGGGCCGCAAGGATGCGGTCAACCACCTCCCGCTGCAGCATCAGAACCGCCCGGCTCACCGGTGAGGGCGGCTTCAGGAAGTTGCGAAGAATCGCGCCCCCCGCCGAGTAAGGCAGGTTCCCCAACAGCTTCACCGGCTGCTCCCTGAAGAGCGTCCGGACATCAAAGCGCGCCGCATCGGCATGGATCACCTCCACTCCCGCCACCCCCACGAATTGCCCCTTCAACCACGCCGCAAGCCGCGCATCGAACTCGATCAAAATCAGCTTCCGGACCCGTCCCGCAAGATGGCGGCTGAGGGCGCCCGTCCCGGGACCCGCCTCCACCACGCAATCCCCCCCGTCCGCCCCAAGCTGGTCCACGATCCACCGCGCCGCGTTCCCGTCCGTCAGAAAGTTCTGCCCGAGCCGCTTGGACGGCGTCACGCCTGCCTCCTCAAGAATTGCTCTCACCTCCGTCCGCCTCACGGACGCCAATCACGAACCGCCACAACCCCCAAGGCAAGACAAAGAGCGGTCAAGAGCGGCCTCCGAGCGGCCCGCACGCCTGCTCCCACGCTTCCCCCCATCCATTCACCGCCATCCTTTCCCGAATCCCCTTGAACGACCAACTTGCTCCCCCCTCATTCGCCATTCGCCATTCGTCATTCGTCATTCCCCTTGCTACCCTCCGGCGTGACCTTTGCCACGCACATCACGCTTTTCCGGATCCTGCTGGTTCCGGTGTTTGCGGTCCTGGCGGTTTACTACGCGCGGAGCTTCGACTCCCCGCCTCCCGACGAGCGATTCCGCTGGTGGGCGGTGGGCGTCTTCGTGCTGGCGTCGGTGTTGGACGGGGTGGACGGATACGTGGCACGGCGTTTCCGGCAGCGCTCGCGGCTGGGAGCGGTGCTCGACCCGCTGGCCGACAAGCTGCTCGTTCTCACCGCCGTCATCACGCTGTCGGTCGTCCAATGGGGCGAAGACTGGTCCATCCCGATCTGGTTCTCGGGGCTCGTCATCGCGCGGGAAGCTGTCATCCTCGGGGGCGTGGCGGTCCTGCACTTCCTCGGACACGAGGTGCGTATCACCCCCCATTGGTCCGGCAAGGCCGCCACCGCCTTCCTCATGATCACCCTGGCGTGGGTCATGCTCAAGATCATCCCGCTCGATCCCCTTTACCCGACCGCCGGGGCGGGCGTGTTCGTGGTTCTGTCCGGCATCGTTTACTTCCGCAAGGGACTGAGACAACTCAAGGAACACGACCATGATTAGCCCCACTCCCAGGCCGCTGGTGGCGCTGGTCGGACGACCCAATGTCGGGAAGTCCGCCCTCTTCAACCGCCTCGCCGGGCGCAACATCTCGATCGTCCACGACCAACCGGGAGTCACCCGCGACCGCGTCGCCGCTCCCTGTCCGCTCACGCGCGTGCCGTGCGATCTCGTCGACACCGGAGGCATCGGGGCCCTCACCGACGAGCGTTTCTCGGAGGCCGTCGCCACCGCGGCGGAGATCGCCATCGACACGGCGCAGGTCATCCTCTTCATGGTCGACTCCCGCGAGGGACTCACCCCCGTCGATCTCGACATCGCCCAACAACTCCGCCCGGCCGCCGGCCGCGTCTGCCTCGTCCTCAACAAGGCCGACCATGATGAACAGGACCTCGCGGTTGGAGAGTTCGCCGCGCTGGGACTGGGCCCCGGCATCCCGCTGTCCGCCGCCCACGGCCGCAACCTCCCGCAGTTGCTCGCCGAACTCGACTCCCGCCTCGCCCCCTTCGAGGAAGCCGCCCGCCAGACGGAGACCGCGTCCCGCACCACCGGCCTCAAAATCGCGGTGGCCGGCAAACCCAACGCCGGCAAGTCCTCCCTCGTCAACGCCATCCTGAACGACGAACGCACCATCGTCTCCGAGGTCCCCGGCACCACCCGTGACGCGGTCGACATCCCCTACGAACGCGACGGGGAACGCCACACCCTCATCGACACCGCCGGCCTCCGGCCCCGCTCGAAGATGGTCACTTCCGTCGAGGTCTTCTCCGCCCGGCGCGCCGAACGCTCCATCCGCCGCGCCGACCTCTGCCTCCTCGTCGTCGACCTCCCCTCCGGCATCTCCGCCCAGGACCGCAAGATCGCCCGCCTCATCCAGCAGGAACGCAAACCCTGCCTCATCATCGCCAACAAGTTCGACCTCTTTCACCCCGGCGCCCCAAGGCGCCCGCGCCTCGAAGAAGCCGAAGAACAGATCCGCTCCGAACTCTTCTTCCTCCACTACGCCCCCTTCCTTTGCGTCTCCGCCACCCGCCGCCAGGCGCTGGACCGCATCTTCAAGACCATCCGCGGGGTCCGCGACGGGGCCCGCGACATCATCGCAACCGGCCCCCTCAACCGCCTCCTCCAGGACGCCCTGCGCCGCAACCCGCCCCCCGTTCACAAGCGCCACCGCAAGCGCCCCAAGCTCCTGTATGCCACCGCCGCCGTCAACGAACGCTACGCCCTCATCCCCGTCCCCCTCTACATCCTCTTCGTCAACGACAAGCGCCTCCTCGGCGAATCCTACCTCCAGTACCTCGAAAACACCCTCCGGCACCACAAACCCTCCCCCGGAATCCCCATCACCTTCTCCGTCCGCTCCCGCCAACGCGCACCCCGCAACACATGATCCTCATACGGCCCCCTCTCCCCTTCGCGCCTTCGTGCCCCCGGCTCAATGCACTTGAGACTTCCGGGAGGCGAGTTTCTTCTTCACGAACTCGGGGGCTTCGCTGACGCAGGTGCCGAGGATGCCGAGGGACCGCCAGAAGGCGCGCCAGCCGGTGCGGTGGAGAACAGCCGCTTTTTCGCCGACCTCCGGGAAGCCCTTTTCGTCCGGGGTGAGCGATTCCCAGTTCCGGAAGAGGCGCCCCCAGTCACTGTCGAGAACGTCCTGCATCTTGGCCTTCGCGACGACCGGGTACCAGAATGAATCGTGATAGAGGACGCTGGCCATGTAGGCCCATGGTGCGAGCACCGTCTTGAGCGACCACTCGATGGGCGCCTTGAGCGGTCCCCAGTAGATCTTGTGCTGCATCCGCGAAGCGAAGGTCATCTTCTTGAAGGGGCCGACGAAGTCCCACTGCTCGTTGGCGGCTTCGGCGTCCCCGACGATCTCGATCTCCTTCGGATCGCCGCACCCGAGGCCCCGCTCGTGCGCAAGCCGGATGAACTTGATCTCCGAGAGCGGGTCGAAGCCCATCAGTTTGGCGGCCACGGCGTCGATCGCCACCTGGTCGGCGCTCGCAAGCAGGACGTTCTTCACATGCGGGATCATGCACCGCGGTCCGGGCCCGTCGCCCGCAAACGTGCCGTCCATGACCGCGAAGACGCCCCGGTGAATCTTCTTCTGGATCATGAGCAGATCAACGAGCGTCTCGTGGATGACCGGATGGGTCCAGTGCCGGCGCTCGTTGAGCAAGCCGCCGAAGGCGTTCTTCATGGCGCCGGTGGTGGTCGTGAAGACGTGCGTCTTCACGGTCGGGAGGTGGATGATGTTCTCCCCGAGGAAGCGCTTCGGGATCGAGAACCCGTCCTTGTAGACTTCGTTCAGGCAGAGAAAATCGTCGCACAGGCTGCCCACCGCGTCGCGGATGTGGACCCACTCCTCGCCCTCGTAGAGGTGG
>CAYPUM010000170.1:0-7692 GCA_964413545.1 uncultured Roseibacillus sp.
CAGATACATCAGCGGTATTAAGTCAACTCAAACGTCAAGAAATTATTGAAAAAAACGGTGATGGAGTTGATGAAAAGGTCGAGTTCCGTGGGCCGCGTTCTCTCAGATGCGATCCTGGCCGCCTACGCCATTGTCAACCGGGCCACCCTCTGCTCCAGCGACCCGGACTTCGCCAGGTTTGAGGGCTTGACCTGGAAGAACCCCCTGTGATGTCCTGAAGGCCGTTTCCGAGAGTCGGCAGTCTGTTGATTTGCGGCGGTCTTTCAGCGTGGTGAGAGCAATCCAGGAAATCCACCCACCCGAACAACACAAAAAGGAGCACAACAATGATTCACACCACTTGCAGAAGTTTCCTGGCCATCGCCGCCGCAGCGACGATGGCGATCGGCCTTGCCGTGCCGGCGCACGTCGCCGCCGCCGCTCGCAAACCCAACATCATTTTCATCATGGTCGATGACATGGGTTACCGCGACCTCGGCTGCTATGGCAGCAAGCACATCCTGACGCCGAACCTCGACAAGATGTGCGCGGAGGGCATGAAGTTCACCGACTGCTACGCGGGCTGCAATGTCTGCGCGCCGACCCGCAGCGTGGTCATGACCGGTTACCACATGGGGCACACCCCGGTGAGGGACAACCGGGGCGGCATCCCCCTGTTCCCGGAAGACGTCACGGTGGCGGACGTGCTCAAGAAGGCCGGTTATGCCACCGGCGGGTTCGGCAAATGGGGGCTGGGCAACCAGGGAAAGAAGGGGGCGGCCGAGCGGCACGGATTCGACGTCTTCTTCGGCTACTACAACCAGTGGCACGCCCACACCTACTACACCCACCTGTTCCGCAACAGCAAGAAGGTGGAACTCGACGGGCGCTACACCCACTACGCGATCACCGACGAGACGCTCAAGTTCATCAAGGACAACGCAGGCCGCCCGTTCTTCTGCTACGCCCCATGGACGCTGCCGCACGGCCCCTACCAGTTCCCCGAGGACGATCCCGCCTGGGACCTCTACAAGGACAAGTCATGGCCCCGCGACGCCAAGGTGGTCGCCGCGATGGTCTCGCTGGTCGACCGCAACGTGGGAGAGATCGTGAAGCTGCTCAAGGAACTCGATCGCGACCGCGACACGATCATCTTCTTCACGTCCGACAACGGCGCCGCCCGCCATGACGGCATCCACAACTCCGGCGAAGGGATGCGCGGAGGCAAAGGGACCCTGTGGGAGGGCGGGATCCGCGTGCCCATGATCGTGCGCTGGCCCGGAAAGATCAAAGCCGGCGCCGTCAGCGACCTGCCGTGGTACTTTCCCGACGTGATGCCGACGCTGGCGGAGCTGGCCGGGATTCCGGACCAGACGCCCGACGACATCGACGGCATTTCCATCGTCCCGACCCTGCTGGGCAAGGGAGAACAGAAGAAGCACGAGTATTTGTACTGGAACCGCACGTGGACCCACGCCGAAGCCGTGCGGATGGGCAAGTGGAAGGGCATCCGGCGCAACACCGGCTTCAAGGAGAACCCCAACGACCCCGCCAACCGCGGCATGTGGAAAGCCATGGAGCACACCCCCGGGAAGGTCGAGCTGTACGATCTCAGCAAGGACCGGGCCGAAAAGAACAACGTGGCCGGCAAGCATCCCGAGATCGCCAGGAAACTCGCCGAGCTGATGGACCAGTCCTGGGTCAAGCCGCGCAGCCAGAAGGACGACGGCGTCTACCGGGGCAAGTAGCACCGATCGGCCCGACGCCCACCCAGCCGCATTTTCCGCGAGGACCCTGAATCCTGCTTCCTTGTCCTTCGCCTTGATCGCCTGACAATGAGGCAACCACCGCGAGACCTCACACACCATCAGAACATGAAACCAAACAGGACCAAGACTACCATGATCCCCATTCTGGCCGCGCTGGCCGTTTGCGCGTGCGGCGCGGCGGGCGCCGGGGAGAACTCGGAAATGACCTTGTGGTACGGGCAGCCGGCGAAACGCTGGCATGGCGAGACGCTGCCGTTGGGCAACGGGTCGATGGGCTGCATGGTGTTCGGGGGAGCGGAAGAGGAACGGCTGCAGTTCAACGTCGACAGCCTGTGGACCGGCGACGAGAACATGGTGGGCAAGGAGAAGGGAAAGTCGCACAACGTCTCCTACCTCGCCGAGGGCATGGGGTTCTACCAGAAGTTCGGGGACGTCCGTATCGCCCTCGACGGCCACAAGGGAGCGGCGGAATACAAGCGCCGGCTCGATCTGTCGCGGGCGGTCCACACCGTGACCTGCACCATGGACGGCGTGAAGTTCACCCGCCGCACGTTCTGCAGTCATCCGGCCGGGGTGGCCGTGATGCGCCTGACCGCGAGCGCGCCGGGCAAGTATTCCGGCCGCGTCGTCCTCGAGGACGCCCACGAAGCGAAGACCGTTGCAGACGGGGCCCGGCTGACCGCCGCCGGCGCCTTGAAGAACGAGCTGGCTTTCGAATCGCAGGTGCTGGTCGTGGCTGACGGCGGCGAGGTGGACTCGAAGGACGGGACCTTGTCCTTCAAGGGCTGCGACGCCCTGACCGTCCTGCTGGCCGCCGGTACCAGCTACGTGATGGACCCCGCCAAAGGCTGGATGGACGAGCCTCCGCACAAGAAGGTCACCTCGCGGATCGACGCCGCGGCGGCAAAGGATTTCGAGAAACTCCTGCGGGAACACGTCGCGGATCACCAGGCGCTGTTCGGCCGGCTCGAGCTGGATCTCGGCGACACCGCCCCCGGGCAGGCGGCGCTGCCGACTGACAAGCGGATAAAGGCGCACGGGCAGGGCGCCGAGGATCCCGACCTGAAGGAGATGTTGTTCCAATACGGCCGCTACCTGCTGATCGCCAGCTCGCGGCCGGGTTCGCTGCCCGCCAACCTGCAGGGGGTGTGGAACGACAGCAACCGGCCGCCGTGGCACTGCGACTACCACACCAACATCAACGTCCAGATGAATTACTGGCTGGCGGAGCCCTCCAACTTGTCGGAGTGCCACCTGCCGCTGCTCAACTACTTCGCGGCCGCCGCCCCCCTCCACCGGGAGGCGTCCCGCGTCTATTTCGGTGACGCGCCGGGATTCACCTTCCAGACGGTCAACAATGTCTTCGGCGGTTGCGGATGGCGGTGGAACACCGTCGGCAGCGCCTGGATCGCCCAGCACTTCTGGGAACACTACGCCTTCTCACAGGACCTCGAATACCTCCGCGAAACCGCCTACCCCTACATGAAGCAGGTCTGCCGATTCTGGATGCACCAACTCAAGGAGATTCCCGACCCTTCGGCGCGCTCAGGGCAGGCGACCCGGCTGGTCGTGCCCAACAGTTGGTCGCCCGAGCAGAAACACCTGCCGCGAGAGGACGGCGTGTCCTACGCCCAGCAACTCGTCTGGGACCTGTTCCAGAACACCATCGAGGCCATGGAAGCCCTCGACACCGATTCCGAGTTCCGCACCCGTCTCGCGGAAATGCAGAAACGCCTGGTCGGTCCGAAGATCGGCCGCTGGGGGCAGCTCCAGGAATGGATGGTGGACCGCGACGACCCGAAGGACAACCACCGCCACACCTCGCACCTCTTTGCCGTCTATCCGGGCCGCCAGATCTCGCCGGCGAAGACTCCGAAGTTCGCCAAGGCCGCGGCTGTCTCGCTCGAGGCCCGCGGCCAGACCGGCGACGCCCGGCGCTCATGGACCTGGCCGTGGCGGTGCGCCATCTGGGCCCGGCTCGGCGAAGCCGAAATGGCCGACCGCATGATCGACGGGCTCATCCAATACAATCTCCTCCCGAACATGATCGCCACCCATCCGCCCCTGCAACTCGACGGCAGCTTCGGGATCACCGCCGCCATGTGCGAAATACTGGTGCAGTCGCACGCCGGACGCATCCACCTGCTCCCGGCGCTGCCCCCCGGCTGGCCGGCGGGTAACGTGACGGGCCTGCGCGCGCGAGGCGGCTTCGAAGTCGACATCACATGGAACAAGGGCCGCCTGACGTCGGCCCGGCTCCGCTCGAAAACAGGAGGCAAGACCCGGCTGCAATACGGTGAAGAAGTGCGTGAAGTGGACGTGCCCGCCGGCAAAGACCTGACGGTGAAGCCGGAAATGTTCTGAACAGGGAAGACCGTCGGCCCGGAGGGCAGCAACCGCGAAAGGCGCGAAAACGGCCGATCACAATCAATCAATCCGGCCAGTGCTTCTACCGGTATTCGAGAATCACCGTAGCCGTGGTGCCGGTGTCGCTGACGGCGCGGACCCAGTAGGCGCTGAAGCCTTTGGGGAAGCTATGGGTGGTCTTCTTGCCGGAGCTGAGCTTGAAGGTCTTGTAGGGAACCCAGAGGCCGGTGCCGTCGAGATCGACTTCCAACGTGATGGCAGCGTCAGAGGACGCGGACACTTCGACGCGCTTTTCGTCGTAAGCGGTCATGAGGTAGGGATCGGAGTATTCTCCGGCCTTGACCGGGGTGTTTTTCCATGGCCCGCCTTTTCCGCGGGGCTTGCCGAGTTTCCAGAGATCGTCGACGACGCCCGCCCAGACGGCGGCCTTGCCGTCGGCGCTTCGGAAGATGTGCTCGCCTTTGGCGTCAGCCGCGATGCCGGTTAGAAAGAGCAACCCGTTGTGGGAGCAGAAATCGTGGATTGCCAGGTTGTGGGTGGCCACCGGACGGACCTTGGCCATGCCCTGGGCGTTGCGGGCGGGCAACTCGTAAAACGTGCCGTGAATATTCAGGAGATCACGTTCGGTGGCCACTTCGCGGCAGATGCGCGACTGGCTGAATCCGGCGGTTTGATCCACGACCGGCAGATCCAACCCGATCCGCCTGGCTCCCTTCACGCCGGCGATCCACCGGGAGTCTTCGTCGGTCTTGCCGTCGACCGCGTTCCCGCCCTTGAAGGCTTCGTGGGTGGAACCGGCCGGGACGGAGGCGCCCTTGGAAAGGCTGTCGGCGGGATAGTCCTCGATATGCTTCCTTGACCTGGATTCCGGGGCTTCAGTCACCTTCTCATCCGTGGTCCTCACGTCCTTCCGGCTTCCCGGAAGGCGGTATCTTTTGCCGTCCTCGATGATCACGACGGAGGCGGCATCGACTTCGATCGATCGCAGCGGCTGTTTGACGGCGGCGGTGAGGGCGGAAGCCGCTTGCGGGTCGTTCACGCGGATCAGTTCCATCTTGGGACCAAGTTCGTAGTATCCAGTGGGTTTGCCTTCTTCGTCCGCGGCCACCACTCCGAGTTTGTTGCAGGCCAGGGAACCCATCAAGCCACCCGTTGTCGCGGGCCGGTCCGGGGTGGCGACACCCGCCACGATCGGATGGTTCTCCGGCGTGCGCGGATCGGCGTTGCGATACTGAAAGTGGGCGGTAACTCTGGCGGCGTTCCTGTCCGTCCGGATCCGCACCCAGGCGCCCTTCTCCTCTTCCGTGAAGATGTGATTGACATATCCCTTGGGCGGCACGGCGATGGAGCAAAGCGGTTTCCACCGCTCGTTTCCGTGGGCGTCGACTTCCAGGGCAAAGGAGACCGTGCTGGCGGACTGGTGGGTGAGGTGCAATTGGCGGTGATCGTAACCGTCAAAGAGATAGGGGGCGCTGGGCGTGTCTGCCTGAACGTTGTCCCTGAGCCAGACGGAGCCCCGGCCGATGGCGGGGCCCAATTCGTCGAGCCTCTCCGGGGCGATGAACCAGAGATTGGAGTTGGATTGTCCGGGCGAGCCGTGTTTCGCCTTGAAGGGGCGCTTGTTAAGGAATTCCGATTGGGCGGAGTCGTCGCAACCAAGGACGACCCGGTCGTTCCATCGGCAGAAGTCGCCGATCACCTTGAGGTAGTTTGATCGGGGTGCGATGCCTGCCGAATTCCTCCTGGAAAAGCTCGCGGGGAAGCGCCAGAAGGTTCCGTGCATGGTGGCCAGAAGGTCCTTTTCTCCGATTTCCCGGATGCGTGGCCATTCAGTGTTCCACCCGTGCGCGCCGTCGTAGCTGTGGCTGCCTTTCGGGAGCCGGTAGTACGACCACTTGCCCTCGTCCAGCAGAGCCAGGATCAGTGACCGGGCATCCCAGCCCATCGACCACAAGGGATCCTTTTCCGGGTTCTCGTTGCCATGGATGCCGCCGGGGCCGGATACCTCGGTAAACTGATTGCGGTGCACCAGCTTCCAGTCGCCCTCACCAGTCCATTCTGCGAGAGCTCCGGATTTGACGGTCGGGTCCACCTTGACACGAGGTCCGCGATCTCCGTTGTTGGCGTAAACGACCCGTCCTTGACCTGAGTAGAGGCCCTTGCCGTGATACCCCGGGAGTCTGCTCCTGATGCCGGCATCGGGAGCGCCCCCGTTTCCGTCGCGAATGAAGCACTTCACGTCCAGGGTGTTCACATCCACTTCGTAAAGACCTTCTTCCATGGTTGCGTAGTAGACTTTGCTCGCAGGATCTGTGAGGTGGCGCGCATTGCCGGTCAGGCGGCCAAACATCCTGGTGGGCGGAATGACGCGGATGTTCTTGTCCTTGTCGATCAGGTAGGAAGCGATCAATAGTTGATTGGATTCCTTGTGAATCATGCGGTTGGCGGGTGTTCCGCCAACGCTCCCTTCAAAGATGCGTTGCTTCAGATCGGCGGTGATTTCGTAGAGTTTGTCATCAGACCCGCCGGGACAGTGGGGTGAGTAGGTGACGGCCCAGAGGCTGCCTTGCCATGGCACGACTCCTCCCGTGCCGCATTCGCCGCCATTGTTCCACATGGTCAAATGCGGATAGACCCCGGAGATGTTGACGGGCGGGGCGCCTTCCAGCTTCGATTGAAGCGCCTTGGCAGCCGCAGCCGTTCCGATCCCGCCCAAGGCGCGGGCAGCGGCACCGGCCACGGCGGGGTCTGAATCGGCCAGCAGTTTGGCGAGGGTGGGGACGGCTTGTTCGTCGCGGCGCATGCCGATACTGCCGATCACCCCGAGCAGCGGCCGCCCCTTCACCGTGTGCAGTGCATCACGCAGGGCGGCATCCACCGACGGGTCCGGGATCGGCTCGAGTGCGTAGCGGACCATGTGGGAGAGTTCGGGATCACCCAGCAGCAGGGCCAGCGCGGGAACCGACTCGGCCGTTCCGATGAGAGCGAGCTTGCGGCAGGCGTCCTGCCTTTGGGCGAGCGTGGCATCGGGGTTCTTCAGCGCCTCCAACTGCTCGGTTTGCTCCTGCGCGGACGATAGCGGTGCGCAGGCGAGAAGCAGGGCAAGGGTGGCGATCGGGTTCATTCGGAGAAGTCTCATGACGGGGTGTTTTCCAAGTTCAAGGCGCGACGAGGGAGTTGGCCGGACGCGCCCCTATCACGACCGGATTCCGGCGGAGGAATCCGGACGAGAGCATGGCCGGAGCGGAGCGAAGGCAAACCAACGACTGAGGACTACATGGTCACCTCCAACCACATCCGCCTGCTGGCGGTAGAGGGGGAGGAGGGAACGGCGATCGCGCGCGCCATGCAGTTGGTGGCCGGCCGGGCCGGACAGGAGTACAGCCAGAGCCTGACGAAGACCCCGCTCGCCCCGGCCTGCGGGTGGCGCCTTGACCAACAAAAGACGGCAACCTCCTTTCAGTCAACTCAGCAGCAGCCGACTCACTCCGGCCAGACCTGCCGAACCCAAGAGGAGAAAAGCGAGCGTGCTGCCACCGGACGGAACGGGTTTGCGGGGCTTCCGGTCATCGGTCCA
>CAYPUM010000171.1:0-7689 GCA_964413545.1 uncultured Roseibacillus sp.
GCAGCAGGCTCGACCTTCAACTTCACCACCGGCAGCACCGGCATCCTCTACGTCGCAACCAGCAACAAGAGCGCCTCCGCCATCGAGGGGCTGATCACGGCCGGGGACATCACCCTCGGCGGCGCCGCGGCCCTGGTCAGCGACTTCGACATCACCGAGGTGGCAGGCGGGCCGTACGACGGCTTCACGGAAGTGAAGGTGTCCGGGCCGGACCTCACGCCGCCGGTCATCTGGACTCTCAGCCCCGCGGACGGCGCCGCCGCCGCGCCGATCGGCGCCGACCTCGTGGCGAGCTTCAACGAGGCGATCCAGGCCGGCGCCGGCTTCATCACCCTCAAGCGGGCAAGTGACGGTTCCACCGTCGAGTCCTTCGACGTGACCGACTCCTCGCGCCTCGCCTTCGCCGGCAGCACCCTCACGATCGATCCCACCGGCGACCTGGCCGGCGGCGAGGAGTACTACGTCCTGATCCCCGCCACCGCGGTCAAGGACGGCTCGGACAACTTCTTCGCGGGGATCGGCGCCCCGCCCGATCCCGGCAGCTGGAGTTTCACCGGCGACGGCACGGCACCGGCGGGCGCCGGCTCGTCGGACGTGACGACCGGTGGCTTGCTGACCCTCGGGTTCGACGAGGAGGTGCGGAAGGGCAGTGGCAACATCGTGATCCGCCTCGCGGGCACCGGCAATGTGGTGCGGACGATCGAGGCGGACTCGGCCGGCGTGGTCGTCGACGACCAGGTTGTGACGATCGATCCCGGAGCCCTGGCCGCCAACACCGGCTATTACGTGGAGGTCGACGCCGGGGCCTTCACGGACCTGTCCGGCAACCCCTTCGCGGGCTTCGCCGGGAGCACAGACTGGACCTTCACCACTCCGCCGGATGTCCCCTCGGAACCCTTCCCGGCCTGGGGCTACGCCCTCAACCATGCGAACGACGAAGTGACTTTCGCCTGGCGCCACAACGGTGACAAACTCTACCACCTGCATAGCAGCGACGACCTCTCCACCTGGCCGGTCCACATGGACGTCGACGGCACCATCTATCAGAACATTCTTCCCGGTGCCGCAGGATTCAACCCCCTCACCGTGCCGCTCGACCCCGCCGAGTCGGCGCGCTTCTTCGTGCTGGCGGAGGAGGCGGGGCTCCCTTACAACCCCTACGGGGAGATCGCGCAATCGAACGTGAACTCGACGCTCAACATGTTCCTGTCCCCGCAGGGCAAGTGGCAGATCGGTTGGGACTGGTGGGGCAGGATCGTCCGGGTCAATCCGCTCGAAATGACCGATGATGACTGGGAGACGGTCCCGGGGGTCAAGAAGGCCTGGCCCATGCAGGGATTCGAGGGCGTGGAGGGCATGGCCTTCCACCCGATCATCTCGGAGGTCAAGGACGTCGACGGGGACGGCGAGCTGGACATCTTCCGCCGCCGCAGCGAGCACTCCGGTGAAGGGATCGAGCGTCTCGACTACGACGACGGCTCGGTGGTCTGGGTGAGCGAGCCGGTGGGGGCGATGTCCGGCGACGAGAGCCGCCTGCCCGTCTTCGACCTGCACGGCAACGGCCGCTTTTCCGTCCTGCAAGCCGCCAGGGAGATCGGCCACTTCAAGCTGTGGTGCTTCAACGCCGGCACGGGAACGACCGAGTGGAGCGCTTCGTTCGGCGACGGGGTGAAACGAAACGGCGGCAACGGCCAGGGCGATGTCGTGGTCGGCCATTTTCTCGACACAACCACCCAGGCGGTGGTGGTCCGGGACGGCGGCGTCCTGCACTGCTACGACCACACCGGTGCAGAAGCCTGGACGCTTGACACGGGGCTCCGGGGCGGCGACGCCTATGCCCACGAGTTGTATCGCCATGATGCCGACGGCGACGGGCTCGACGAAGTCTTCGCCAACTGGCAGAAACTGATGATGGGGCTGAGCGGCGACGGGACGATCCTGTGGCAGGACACAACCCAGGCGGCGCACAGCGACTACCTGGTCTGCGCCGATGTGGATGCCGACGGGGAGACGGAGTTGATCTACGACCATCAGGAAGGAGTAGGCCCCGCCTATGTGGTCGCAGCCATGACCGGCAACATCAAGATGACGATCAACTACCGCGCGGAGGGCCTCGGCAACGCGCAGAACATCGCGGTCGGAGATTTCGATCCGGTAGAACCGGGCCTGGAAATCGCCATCTGCGGCAAGAACCGGGGCCTCTTCGTCTGGAACATGCTCGGGAACCTGCTCTGGCAGCGGGATGTGCCGACCTCGCTGTTGTCGAAGGGTGACTGGGATGGAGACGGCGACGAGGAAATCACCGCGCACGCCCTGGGCGCCAACGTCGATGGCATCTTCTCGGTCTGGAACGGCAACGGCGAGCGCCTCTACGCCATGAGCTTCCTGCCCAGTCCGTCAAACCGGACCTGGAGCAGCGAGCACAACGGCGGCAGTTGGAGCCACGCCACGCCGGGCGGGCACGAAGGCGTCCGCCGCCAGGTCGACCTCGACGGCAACGGCCGCGCCGACATGATCCTCGGGATGGGCGCCTGGCACTGGGGATCGGACTCCATCCTCTTCCTGATGGAGGGGCCGTGAATCCCGCCAACCGACAAGGAGAGACCACCTCGCGACAAGGCTCCCGACAAAGCTCGCGACCAGGTTCCCGAACACCGAAGACCGCACCCCGCCTCCCATTCTCATGCAAGCGAAGCCATCCAATCTCCTCATTCGCCATCAGGACGAGTCGACCGCGGAGAGCAGCACCTGCGGGCACCGCTACCGGCTGATCAGCCGGGGGGACGAGAATGTCGCCGCCTGGGCTCACGCCGTCGACATCGACGGGGCGAAGCCCCACTACCACAAGCTCTGCACCGAACTCTACTACGTCCTGAGCGGCGAGGGAACGGTGGTGCTCGATGGCGAGCACCACGCGGTCCGCCCCGGAACGATGATCCACATTCCGCCCGGTGTCGTTCACGGCGCAGCCGGAAAGATGCGCGTCCTCGTGGTCGGCATTCCCGACATCGACGACTCGGACGTTTACTTTCTCGACGACGACGAAGCCGATTGACCAGCAAAAACGCCAACCGCCAACCGAGAACCGCCAACCGAGAACCGAAACCATCGCTGGTGAACCAGCCCCCGCCGCCGGAGGTCGCAAGGGATGACCCCTCGTGGTGGCCAGGATAACCCGTGTTTCCGGTTGCTTCTGTCGGTCCGGCGACATCATGAGGCGCGTGGCGCCGCGGCGGTCCCAACCCCCGGAGAGGGCCGCATCGGACCTGCTTCACCAACAACGCGATGAGAACGGAAGGAAGAGCGGTGGCGGACATCATGTTCGACCCGAAGTGGTGGAACGGGCACTACGGGTTTGATTTCGGGGTGCGTTACCGCGACGACGTGTTCTACCGGGTCGAGGTCGAGCAGAAGATGAAGCGCGCCCTCTTCGAGCGCTTCGGGCACCTCGGCCTCGGCGAGGAGCACCCGGAGCCGGTTCCCGTCATCTCGACCCAGCATTGCCCGCTCTGCTACGCGATCGCCGAGATGTTCGGCTGCGAAGTCCGGTGGGAAACCCAGTCCGGGCCGTGGACGATCGAGGCCCGCCTCCCGGGGGAAGCCATCGATGCCATGGAGCCCGGGTCGATCATGCCCACGCCCATCGTGGAGAAGCTGGCGGGGGAGATGGATCTGCTCGAAAGGGAGTTCGGGCGCGTCGCCGGGGACCTCAACCCGCAGGGGGTCCTGAACAACTCCTACAAGATTCGCGGCGAGGAGATCTTCGCCGACATGATCGAGAACCCCGAAAGGGTCCACCACCTGCACGGCCTCGTCACCGGCGCCATGATCGAGTGGGGCGCCTACCTCCGGAGCCGCGCCGGCACGGCCGCCCTCTCGGTGTCCAACATCGTGGCGTCCGTGAAGGAGGACCTCTATGTTTCGAGCAACTGCATGCGGATCATGATCTCCCCCGACAACTGGGAGGAATTCGTCCTCCCCTACGAGGAGAAGCCGGCCGCCGCCCTGCAGCCGTTCGGGATCCATGACTGCGGGCCCGACATGGAGAACTACGCCGGCAAATACGCCAAGAACAGCGAGCTGACCTTCGTGGAAGTGGGCTGGGGCTCGGACCTCCGGAAGTGCCGCGAGCTGCTGCCCGAACCGATCCACCTCTCGGCCCGCTACTCGCCCGTCGAGATGCGCGAGCTGCCCGCCGAACTCGTCAAGGAACACACCATCGCCCTCGTCGAAAGCGCCAAACCCCACCGCCACTTCTCCACCTCCGTGGTGGCCGTCGACGACACCACCACCGACGACAAGGTCGAGGCGTTCTTCCACGGCGCCGACGAAGCCTGGGAGGAGTGAGAACCCAAACCCGGGCAAGGGCCTGATTCCGGAATCATCACGTCCCGCAAAGATGAAAAACAAGGGGGAATGGCGCGGACTTCGGCGGAATCTCGACCGGGGATTTCGTTTCCTCCACCTCGGATCTTCTTGAAAGACGTACGCCGCCTGAGAACGTGAAGACCATGATCGCGGCGGCGAAGGAGGCGGGCAAACCCTGAGGAACACCACCATGTTCGGACTGCCAGCCATTGATATCACGGTGATCATCGTCTACTTCGCGGTGGTCATCGCCATCGGGGTCTGGGCGGCGCGGCGCATCAAGAACCAGACGGACTACTTCCTCGCCGGCCGCAAGTTCGGGAAATTCATCCAGACCTTTGCCGCCTTCGGGCAGGGCACCTCGGCGGACAACGCGGTGGGGGTGACCACCACCACCTTCAGCAACGGGATCGCCGGGGTGTGGAGCTCCCTGCTCTACCTGTTCGCCACGCCCATGTACTGGATGGTGATGCCGTGGATGCGCCGGCTGCGCCTGATCTCGCTCGGCGACTTCTTCGAGGAACGCTACGGCTCGAAACGAATGGCCGGGCTCTACGCGATCATCGGGGTGTTCGGCATGATGACCATCATCTCGGTCGGCTTCGCCGCGATGACCAAGACGGTGGTGGCGCTCACCCCGAAAACGGAGCAGCAACTCAACACGGAGGAGAAGGCGGAATACGCCGAGGCCCTGCGCTGGGAGGCGCTGGAATCAAGGGAGGTGCATTCGCTCACCGAATCGGAACGCGCCGAGCTCGATCAACTGCGCCTCGAGAAGCCGCGCAGGATGTTCTTCCACCTCAACCCGGATGTCCTGATCTGGGTGGTGTGCGTGGTGGTGATGCTCTATGCCGTGGCCGGCGGACTGGAGGCGGCCTTCCTGACCGACACCATCCAGGGGATCTTCATCATCATCCTGACGCTGATGTTGTTCCCGTTCGCCTGGGCGAAGATCAACGCGGAGCATGGCGGCGAGGGATTCATGGGGGCGATGGAGGTGATGCATGAGCGCCTGCCGCACTCGTACTTCGAGATCTTCGGCTCCCCGGTCACGCAGGACTTCACCTGGTACTACATCGCGGCCCTGACCGTGATGATCACCGTCAACGTCGTGATCCAGCCGAACTCGCTGATCGCGACCGGCTCGGCGAAGGGCGAGTACGAGTGCCGCTTCGGGTTCGTGACCGGCAGCTACATGAAGCGCGTCTGCACGGTGCTCTGGGGCTTCTTCGCCCTCCTCGCCGTGGTGCTCTACCACGACAAGGTGAACAACCCCGACCTCGTCTGGGGCTACGCCACGCTCGACCTCCTCGGGCCGCTGAACCTGGGCCTGGTCGGCCTGATGATCGCCTGCCTGCTGGCGGCATTGATGAGCACCGCGGACTGCCTGATGATCACCGGATCGAGCCTGCTGACGCACAACATCTACCGGCCGCTGGTCAGCGGCAGGCCGGAACGGCACTACGTCACCGTCGGCCGCGTGGCCGGCGCGCTGGTGGTGATCGGCGGCGCGCTGATCGCCACGCAGTACGACACCATCCTCCAGCAGCTCAAGCTGTGGTGGGAGCTCAACGTGATGGTGGCGGCCGCCTTCTGGGTGGGGATGAAATGGCGCCGCGCCACGCGCCCCGCGGCGTGGTGCTCGATGGTGGTGACGATGCTCGCCTTCTTCCTGCTGCCGCTCGCGCTCCCCGCCCTCGTCCCGTCGCTGAGGACGGACGAGGCCCTGCTGAAGACGACCGACGCGCACCAGATCGAGCGCACCTACACCGCCTCCGAGATGGACGTCGAGCAGCGTGCCGAGGCGATCAGGAAATGGAACGAGACCGGCGCCGGCGAGCGGCCCGAGGCCCTGGCGGCGGGCGACACCTATTCCCGCACCTACACCCAGCCGAGCCGGGCGATCTTCTGGACCAAGGGCGTCAAGCTGAACGACGACGGGCAGAAACGCGGTGCCGGCATGCTGAGCCTGGAGCTGGTCCTGCTCGACAAGGCGGGCTTCGGCCTCAACGGGAATCCCTATGCACTCAACGAAACAATCCGGATCCTCATCCGCACGATCGTCCCGTTCCTGATCCTGGTCGGCGTGTCGCTGCTGACGCGCCGCGACGACCGGGCCATGCTCGACCGCTTCTTCGTGAAGATGAAGACGCCGGTCGTGGCCGGCGACCCCGGGGAGGACGCCCGCCAACTCGAGTTGTCGTACGCCGACCCCCGCCGGTTCGATCACCGCAACCTGTTCGGCCCCGGCTCGGACTGGGAGTTCAACAAGTGGACCCGCACCGATGCCGTCGGATTCGCCGTCTCGACCGCCGTGGCGGTGGCGGTGATCCTGCTGCTGGTCGGCCTGGTCTCGCTGGGCGGATAGGGGCGAAGGGCGGTTCCCGGTTGGCGGTTCCCGGTCTTCGCCGGTGAGATCTTCACCGACCATCCAGGACGACCAGGGAGAACGGTGAGGGTGCCTCCTGATCGTCCCCGTTCTCGTCGCCGTAATCGTCTACCGGTCCGAGGCCCGGGACTGCAGCCCCGGGAATGGCCATGCCGGCAGCAAGGAATCTGTTGCGTTGACCGGGAAACTTCTCGAAGGTCCGTCAAAGGAAGCAACCGTCGAGCCGTTCGACCTGTGCGCCGCCGCAAATGGAGCAATCTCCACAAACATCGATCGTCACCTGCCCGGCCCCGGAAAATGAAGTGGCATCGAAGGAATTCTCAATGAAGGTGGACGGACAACACGTCTACACGTCCCACATCCGCGTGTCCGCCCACCCGATCAACCATCGGGATGCAGGAGGGAACAGGGATCAACGTATCCGGGCTGCGGGAGGTTTTTTGGAACACCATGATTATCACCAAACTCGAAACCTGGCGCACACGCCGCGGTCAGGAGCTCTTTGACGAGGCCCGCCAGGGCCGCGCCCCGATGAACTGGGACCTCGTGGTCCTGCGGCTGCACACCGACGAGGGGGTCACCGGCGAGGCCACCGCCATCGGAGTGCGCTCCAGCCTGATCACCCAGCAGTATCTCCATGAACTGATCGCCCCGGTGATCCTCGGCCGTTCGGTCTTCGACCGCGAGGCGATCTACCACGAACTCTGGAGCATCGACCGGCACATCACCTTCTTCCCGGTCTACCTGCCCGGCCCGGTCGATGTGGCGCTCTACGACATCGCCGCCAGGGCCGCCGGCTTGCCCCTCTGTCAATACCTTGGCGCCTGCCGCGAGTCGCTGCCGGTCTACGCCAGCAGCTTGTGGCTCAAAACGCCGGAGGACTACGTCGCCGATGCGAAGTCGTATGCCGCCCGCGGGTTCAAGGCCTACAA
>CAYPUM010000172.1:0-7687 GCA_964413545.1 uncultured Roseibacillus sp.
CAATCCCGAACTCCTGGCCTGCCTGGAAGAAGAGCTGGTCTCAAGCGGCTACGATCTGAAGCACCTGAAACGGCTGATCTTCACTTCGACCGCCTACCAGTTCTCCTCGATTCCGAGATTCCGGGAGCGGCCGGAAGCCGGCGCCAACTTTGCGAGTTACCCGTTGCGGCGCGTGGAGGCCGAGGTCCTGATCGATGTGGTGAACCAGATCACGGGCAGTTTGGACCTTTACACGAGCGCCGTTCCGGAGCCTTTCACCTACATTCCCGGGGAAATGGCCGCGGTGCAGCTCGCCGACGGCAGCGTCACCAGTTCCTTCCTGACCTTGTTCGGCCGCTCGGCGCGGGCCACCGGGATGGAAAACGAGCGCGTCAGCGAGCTTGCTTCGCCCCAGTGGTTGTACACCCTGAATTCGGCCGCCATACAGAACAAGCTTCAGAACGGCCCGAGGCTCAAGGCGCTGCTCTCCTCGGGCGGAGAACCGCATGAAGTCGCCGAGAAGCTCTACCTGACAATCCTCTCGCGGTTTCCGACCGCCGCCGACGTGGAGTCCGCAGAGGAACACGCCAGATCCGGAGCAGCAAAAGGGCGCGCCGCATGGCTCGACCTCGCGTGGGCCTTGATCAACAGCCCCGAATTCCTTCTGCGGCACTGATGGCCCCCCGGGCGGCACGACCCGACCCAACACAATCATTTCTCCAACATGGCATTCCAAGAGGGCAGTTGAACCGGAACGAAGCGATGAATACCAACCACGATCGAAGCAACCAGAAACATGTGTCCCGGCGCGAGGCCTTGCGCCGCGGCGTCCACGGCGCGGCCGGAATGGTCGCGGCCGGCGGCCTGAGCTCCCGCGCCTTCGCGGCCGACGACGAGAAGACGCCCGAGCAGATGCTCGCCGAACAGAAGGCCGCCCGCGACGCGGCAGCCAGAGCCAAAGCCGAAAACAAGGGCAAGATCAACTCCGTCATCCAGATCTTCCTGTGGGGCGGCATGTCGCACACCGACACATGGGACCCGAAGCCGGATGCCGGCCACGACTACACGGGCCAGTTCAAAGACGTCATTCCCACCAATGTCGAGGGGATTCAACTTGGCGCGCTGTTCCCCCACCTCGCGAAGCAGGCCGACAAGTACGCCCTGATCCGTAGCGCCACGCACGGCATCAACGGCCACGAGACGGCGGCCTACCTCATGCAGACCGGCCACAAACCCGGCGGGCGGCTGGCCTACCCCAGCGTCGGCGCGGTTTTCGCCTACTCCCGCAAGGATCAATACGAGGGGCTGCTCCCCCCATACATCGTGATGTTGCGGGCCGCCGGGCGATTCTCCGAGGAGGGCTTCCTGGGCCCCGCCTACAAACCGTTCGCCACCGGCGGCGATCCGAACGCGTCCCGGTTCGAGGTGCAGGGAATCGTCAACAAGGGAATCAACGACAGGCGGCAGAAGGAGCGCCGCGAATTGCTCGACAAGACCAATATCATGGGCTTCGGCCTCGCCAACGCCCCGGAGATCGCCGCCGCCGAGGCCGCGAAGCAGAAAGCCTACGGGCTGATCCTCGGCAAGGGCAGGGAAGTCTTCGATCTCAACAACGAACCGGCGGTGGCAAGAGACCGCTACGGCCGGAACACGTTCGGGCAGGAGTGCCTCGCAGCGCGCCGAATGGTCGAGGCCGGCGTGCCTTACATCACCATCAGCTTCCCCGGCGGCTGGGACACCCACGCCAACCACTTCACCACAATGAGACGGCAGTGCCCGTGGTTGGACCAGGGACTGGCGGCGCTGCTCGCGGACCTCAGCGAAAGGGGCCTGCTTGAGAGCACCCTCGTCTGGTGCACCGGCGAGTTCGGAAGGACCCCGAAAGTGGCATGGGAACCGCCGTGGAACGGAGGACGGCATCACTTCGGGTCGGTCTTCACCGTGCTGGTCGCCGGCGGCGGATTCAAGGGCGGCCGCGTCGTCGGCGCATCCGACGAAAAGGGAGAAAAGGTCAAGGAAAGACCCGTCTACCCGGCGGACCTGCTGGGCAGCTTCTACCTGTTGGCGGGTATCGACGCCAACGCCAGACTGCCCCATCCCCTCGGGTTCGATGCCCGCGTGCTGGACAGCGAAAACGAAGGCATGAAGTCGGCCGGGCTTCTGGAGGAGATCCTGTAGCAGTTGGTCCATCGTCGCCCGCCGTCACCATGGTCGTCAACCGGTCCGAGGCTTGCCTCGCTGAAATCACCAACGCCAAGGCAGTTCAATGAACAGATTCAAGAAGCTTGAGATTCTGGCATTTGCCGTCGCCGTGGTCGCGGCATCTTCAACCCGTGCGCAGAACCAGTACATCGGCTACGTCTATCCCGCCGGCGGCCGGCAAGGCTCCACCTTTCCGATCAAGCTCGGCGGGCAGCGTCTCAACCACCCCTCTGACGTGGTTGTGACCGGCGAGGGAGTTTCCGTCCGGCTGGTGGATTACTACCGGGTGATGAGCAACCAGGAGATCCGGTTGCTCAGGGAGCAACTGAAGGAGCTGAAGGAGGAGGAAACCACGGTGGACGACGCGATGGCCTCGAGGATGGCCTGGTTCGAGTTTCCCGAGCCCATCGGCCCGGACCCGGAACAACCTCCGGTTCAGGTTGCCGGCAAGTCCGAGAAGGAACTGGCGAAGCGGAACCTCATCGAGCGGATCGAGCGGCGCTTCGCGGAAGACCAGCGCAATCCGGCCGTTCGCGCCCACGGCGAACTCGTCTTCGCCGAGGTCACGGTGGCCCCCGGCGCACGGCCCGGCCGGCGGGAGATCAGGGTGATCACCAAGAGCGGAATCTCCAACGCCCTCCCCTTCTTCATCGGCCAAGTGCCCGAGGTAGCCCGCAAGCCCATGAAGAACGCCATGAAGCCAATCCTGGGCAAGGAGCACCTTGCCCTGCGGAAGAGGCCGCCGGAAGAAGAGGAGATGCGGATCACGGCGCCCTGCACGATGAACGGCCAGATCGGCCCGGGCGAGGTGAACCGCTACCGCTTCAAGGCGCGCAAGGGGCAGCGTCTGGTCATCTCCGCCAAGGCCCGGGAGTTGATCCCCTATGTCGCGGACGGCGTTCCCGGTTGGTTTCAAGCGGTGCTCCGGCTCCACGACGCCAGCGGCACGGAGTTGGGGTACAACGACGATTTTCGTTTCCACCCGGATCCGGTCCTGTATTTCGAGGTCCCTGCGGACGGCGAATACATCCTCACCATTCACGAGGCGCTCTACCGCGGCCGCGAGAGCTTCGTGTATCGGATCACCGTCGGTGAACTCCCGTTTGTGACCAGCATCTTCCCGTTGGGCGGCTGCGTGGGTGAGCCGCTCAAGATCGAGATGAAGGGTTGGAATCTGGAGCGGACCACCCTGGCGCTTCCCCCCAGGGACGCCCCCCCGGGGCGCCATCCGGTCGCCGCCACCAATGGGAAGTTCGTTTCCAACCAAGTGCCGTTTGCGCTGGACACGCTACCCGAATGTCTCGACCAGGAATCCAACAACACGCCGGCCGAAGCGCAGAAGGTGGAGCTTCCCGTCGTCGTCAACGGGCGTGCGGATCACGCCGGTGATTGGGACGTCTTCGAGGTGCACGGGAAAGCCGGTGAGACCATCGTTGCGGAAGTCCACGCGCGCCGGCTGAACTCCCCGTTCGACTCCTTCGTCAAGGTCACCGGCGCCGATGGCGGGATTATCGCGCTCAACGACGATCATTACGACGCCGCGTCGGGATTGAACACCGACCATGCCGACTCCTATCTCATGGCGAAGTTGCCCGCCGACGGAAAATACTTCGTTCACATCGGCGACACGAGGCGCCATGCCGGAATGGCATATGCCTACCGGCTCCGGATCAGCCGCCCGCAGCCCGATTTCGCGTTGCGCGTGATCCCTTCGCGGGTCTGCATTCGCAGCAAGGCGGCTGCTTCCGTGAAGGTCTTCGCCATCCGCAAGGATGGATTCAGCGGACCGATCACGCTGAATTTCGAGAATCTGCCGAAAGGACTCGAATCACCCGGCGCCACGCTGCCGGCCAACAAGGAAGCCGTCGGCCTGAGCATCAAGACCAGCCTTGCCGGGATGGAGAAGCCGGTCAACCTGACCGTCGTCGGCAAAGCGAAGGCCGGCGACCGGGAAATCGTCCATGAGGCCGTGCCGGCCGAGGACCGGATGCAGGCCTTCCTGTGGCGGCACCTGTTGCCCGCGGAAGATCTGCCGGCCCTCGTCTACGACCGCTCCTACAAACCGCCGGCCGACCGCATCCGCCCGCCGATCCGGGACGAGGACCGCCCCGAGGATGTCAAACGCGACTTGAAGAGCGGTTCAGTCGACTGGTACTTGAGGCAGATCGAGGGCCTCTATCAAGAGTGGTTCCTCACCGACGACTTCGCCAACCGCGAAATCGCGAAGATCAAGGCCCGTCTGATCAAATAGCAAACACCATGAAAACAACGCACTGCAATATGAAAAGGATAAGCATACCGAGTCACAACCTCGCACGGGCTGCCATGGCAGGCCTTGCCGCACTGGGTGTCGCGCTGCCGGGCCTTGCGCGTTCTGCTCCGGACAGAAAGCCCAACTTCATCATCATCTTCACGGACGACCAGGGTTACCAGGATCTCGGGTGTTTCGGCTCGCCGAAGATCGACACCCCGCAGATCGACAAGATGGCGGCGGAGGGAATGCGGTTCACGAGCTTCTATTCGGTCGCTGCCGTCTGCACCCCATCCCGCGCCGGATTGCTCACCGGGTGTTACCCGCCGCGGGTGGGCAACCTGCCCGTCCTCTTCCCGCGCAACAACAAGGGATTGCATCCCGAGGAAACCACCATCGCCGAGATGCTTGACAAAGCCGGCTACGCCACCGCCTGTGTCGGCAAGTGGCATCTCGGCCACCTTCCCGAGTTTCTTCCCACCAGCCAGGGGTTCGATCACTACTACGGAATCCCCTACAGCAACGACATGTCCGTCGATCCCAATATGGAATTCGCGGAAGACACCAAGTGGCGGGAAGGCGCCTCGCGGGACGACCTGAAGACAAGGAAGAACCGGGTGCCGCTGATGCGCGACCGGAAAGTGATCGAATACCCCTGCGACCAGACCACCCTCACCCGCCGCTACACGCACGAGGCGCTCGAGTTCATCAACCGGAACAAGAACAAGCCATTCTTCCTCTACCTCGCCCACACCATGCCTCACGTCCCGCTCTTCGCCTCCCCCGAATTCAAGGGCAAGAGCGACCGCGGACTCTACGGCGATGTGATCGAGGAAATCGACTGGGGGACGGGCCGGATCATCGAGCGCCTCAAGGAACTGGGAATCGACGACCACACCCTCGTCGTCTACACCTCGGACAATGGTCCGTGGCTGGGCAAGGGCAAGGACGGCGGCTCCGCCCTGCCGCTGCGAGGCGGCAAATTCTCCACATGGGAAGGCGGTTTTCGCGAACCCACCGTGATGTGGTGGCCCGGCAGGATTCCCTCCGGCGCCGTCTGCGACGAGGTCGCCGCCACCATCGACCTCCTGCCGACTCTGGCACGGCTCTCCGGCGCCGGACTGCCCGAGCGGGCGATCGACGGCAAGGACATCTGGCCGCTGATGTCCGGCGCGAAGAACGCCCGGTCGCCGCACGAGGCCTTCTGCTACTTCAAAGGACGCAGTCTGGGCGCAATCAGATCCGGCAAATGGAAACTCAGGGAAGGCAAGCTTTACAACCTCGAAACCGACATTGGCGAAAAGAACGATGTCGCCAAAGAGCATCCCGAGGTGGCCGGCCGCCTCAAGAAGATGATGGCGGAACTGCACATGGAAATAACGGGCGAGGCCCGCCCGCCGGGCGCCGCCGGGAAATGATCGAAGACGTCCCGGATCTTCAGCTTGCAGCCCAGACGTGAGATGAGAGATCTCGAGAACCGGGGCATCAGGCTTGCCTTGTTGCAGGTCTTCCTCACGGCCGCCGTCCTTGAAGCGGGCGCCGCCGATGCGTGGAAGGAGCAGGACGCGGCCATGTTGGAATTGCTGGACGCGCCCCTCCTGTTTGTGAAGAGGCATTCCTACCAGGGGATTCACATCTATGACACCTTTTACAAGTGGCCTCCGGGCGGGGGTGGAATCTACGTCCTCGAGAACCCGCAGGCGGCCCGCGCCGAGCAGAAGATCAGAACGATCATCGACGAGTCATCCGGGAACTCCCTCGGCAAGGGCGTCTACACCCACCCCGAGATATCATGGGACGGCAAGAGACTCCTCTTCTGCTACAAGGGGGAGCCAAACGGCAGCACGAGAATCTACGAGATCGGCGTGGACGGGAAAGGACTGCGCCAGCTCACAGACCCGTCGCCAACCTGCAAGTCCTTCAAGGGGAGAGGCGGGGGGCAACACGACATCGCTCCCTCCTACCTCCCGGACGGCCGCATCGTGTTCCTTTCCACCCGCCCCAGCGGGCTGGTCCCGTGCAACAACACGGGCGTCAGCATTCTCCACGTCATGAACGCGGACGGTTCCGGCATCCACCCGATATCCGTGAATTCGGAAAACGAGTTCGATCCCGCGGTTCTGCCGGACGGGCGCATCGTGTTCGGGCGCTGGGAGTACATCGACAAGAATGCGCTGACGGTCCAATCTCTGTGGACGATCAATCCGGACGGGACCCGCGAGACGGCCGTCTTCGCCAACAACATGGTGTTCCCGGAGGCAACCCTTGACCCAAGGCCGGTGCCGGGCTCGGACCTGATCTCGGTGACCCTGGCCAAGCACAATCACACTCCCCGCGGCTCGGTGGCCATGATCAATCCCCTCGTGGGGAAGAATGACCCCGCGGCCATCCACAATTTCGAACACCCCGGCCGTCCCACCCACGACCTTGGGGATTCCTGCGAACCATACCCGCTCGACAGGGATACGCTGGTGTTCAGCGGCCGGCCCAAGGGGCGGAAGCGCAACGTGATCGAGATGATCAACCGGGAAGGCCATCGCTTCACGTTGCTATCGGACCCGGACATCTGCCTGCACGCGCCCATGCTGGTGAAGCCGAGAGAAGTCCCGGCGGCCCTGCCGGATCTCGTGGACCGGACCAGGAAGTCAGGCGCCTTCTTCGTCCAGAACGTCTACGACGGCCTCGCCGGGATCGAGCGAGGAGAGGCCAAGTGGCTCCGGGTGATCGAGGAGACCTCGCGGGTCAGCAAGAGTCCGGGAACGCGGAACCCGTTCAACCAGACTTTTCTCGTCAGCGCGGCACTGGCATTCGCCGGCAAGATCTATCACGGGATGGTTCCCATCAACGACGACGGATCGATCTACTTCGAGGCCCCTTCCGGCCGGGCGCTCTACTTCCAGGTCCTCGACGAGGACAAGAGGTTGATCCAAAGCATGAGAACCTTCATCCAGGCCGCACCGGGAACGACCCGCTCGTGCATCGGTTGTCATGAAGAGAAATCGAACGCTCCCGGGTCCGGCGTGCCACGCATCACGAGGGCGTTGAAAGGAGCGCCGGCCCGCCTCGGACCGGAATCGTGGGGCACCGGATACATGGACTATCCAAGCATGATCCAGCCGATCTGGGACCGGCACTGCGTCGACTGTCACGGCGGCAAGGACGGCATGGCGGCGAGGCTGGACCTCTCCGGCGGATGGACCGAGCACTTCAACATCAGCTACGAGAACCTCGCAGATCGCAGGGAGACTCAGCTCG